>CANQDJ010000076.1 GCA_947592005.1 uncultured Anaeroplasma sp. | reverse complement strand
TGTACTCATAACTATAAATTAAACCTTAAAGAAGGAGATTGTATAATCTTAAGTACAATTTGATTATACTAGGATTATAATGGATATTAATGTACAAAAGAAAATCGACTATGATAAGTGGTTGGAAAGCGAAAGAAAAAAGAAAGATATGTGTGGGAGTTATGACTTTTGTAAATATTGTGATAAATCTCTTCAAAATCCGTGTGCTCATGCCGTAGAAAAAATACGTTTGGCATTACAAGAAACAGCGTATAAAAGAAAGTAGGGAAGTAATCTGTAGATTGGGGAATTTACAGATTTTTTTTATTTTAAAAACAGATGAAAGGCACATTTCAGGTTATTTATCATACTTTAATATAGGAAGTGATAAATATTGTGTGGTATTGTTTATAAAAGTAATTTTTATACACCCACAAGATATAATGATTTTATATCTGCCTGTAATAAATTAGATCATAGAGGTCCAGACGATTTCGGATATTTATTTACGAAGGACCATAGTTTCGGTCATAAGCGATTGGCGATTATCGATTTGGAAAACGGGAAACAGCCAATGAGTATTTTAAATCATCATTTGATTTATAATGGTGAACTTTATAATATGGAGGAGTTAAGGCAAAAATTAAAAGAAAAAAATGTTTCTTTGGAATCTAGCGGAGATACGTTGTTGTTGTTAAAACTTCTTATGACGTATAATATCAAAGCGTTGGATTATTTGAATGGAATATTTTCTTTTGTCTATACTTCCGGAGATACAGTAATGGCTGTACGGGATATGTTTGGAGTTAAACCGCTTTATTATACGATGATCGATAAAGATTTATTTGTAGCCAGTGAAATTAAATCTATTTTGGAATATAAAAAAGAAGCGGTAGTGAATCGGGAAGGACTTTGTGAGTTGTTGGGTATGGGACCATCTCATTCGCAGGGAAAAACCGTGTATAAGGATATTTATGAGGTAAAACCGGGAAATGTTTTATTGTTTGATAGGAAGAATGGATTAAGGATCAAGCAATATTATCAATTAAAGGCATATCCTTTTCATTTGACGTATGAGGAAACGGTATTAAAGGTAAGAGAGTTGTTGGATAAGGCAATTCAAAGGCAAATGATTTCCGATGTAGGGATATCTTGTTTTTTATCCGGCGGGCTGGATTCTTCCATTATATCGACCATCGCTTCGAAAAATGTAGACACACTGGATACATTCAGTATTGATTATGAAGATAATAAGAAGGACTTTCAAGCCAATTCGTTTGAAATAGCACCCGATAGGGAATATGCGAAAAAGGTAAGTGAGGCGATTCATTCTCGTCATCATCCGGTTATGATAGATAATGAAACGTTGGTAGAGTATTTGAAAAAGGCTGTGGAATTAAAAGATAGTCCGGGAATGACGGATATCGATAGTTCTATGATTTTTCTTGCCCAAAATATAGCGAAATTTTATAAAGTTTCTTTGAGCGGGGAGGCGGCAGACGAAGTGTTTGCGGGATATCCTTGGTATTACCGCAAAGAAAAGGAAAGTACGACTTTTCCGTGGATAAGGAATATAAAGTATAAGGAATCGTTATTGAATGAAGAATATCGAAAGAAATTGAATTTGGAAGAGTATGTTCAAAAAGAATATGATATGGCAGTTGCCGAAGCACCGATATTGGAAAAAGATAATAAAAGTAGTATAAAACATCGGCAATTATGTTATTTGAATATTCGTTATTTTATGACAAATTTGTTGGATCGAAAAGATCGAATGACAATGGGGGCTTCTTTAGAGGTAAGGGTGCCGTTTTGTGATAAGGAATTGGTGGAGTTTTTGTATAATGTTCCTTATAAATATAAATATCGAAATAAGACAGAGAAGAAATTGTTACGTGATGCATATGAGGGAATTGTGATTGATGAGGTGGTACATCGGAAGAAAAGTCCATACCCGAAGAGCAATTCACAAAAGTATCATACGATGGTTAAAGAAGCATTATCGGATTGTTTAAAAGATAAAGACAGTGTGCTTTATAAAATATTTGATGTAAATCGGATTCGTGAAATTATGGATTCGAAAGAGGAACTTGATGTTCCTTGGTATGGACAGTTGATGCGTAAAACAGCATTGTTGGCTTATTTATATCAAATAGATTATTGGTTTAAAAAATATAATGTGAGGATAGAGGATTAGAGTGGAAAGTTTTAATTTTATTTCTAAATTGTTAGATGGTAGAGTGGTTTTGGGAGCGAAAGAGGAAGTAGGAGAGAATCTCTTTATTATTCCTGTGTATAAAGTGAAAATATCGTTTTTGAATTTAAAAACGGATATTAAAAGTACGAATGGGGACGGTGCGAGTGGGAATTTAAGTGTTACACCAATCTGTTTATTGAAAATTTATAATTCTACCGTTGAAATTTTGAGTTTGGAAGAAGTTTCTATGAAAGATGGATTTAGTGAACTTATTCCCAATGTATTGTCGAATTTAGATGTAAATACGTTGTTGAAAGGCTTTAAATTGAATGGATAATATAGAAAAATTAAAATTTGCGGATACACTTTTTTTAAATTTATGATATAATATCAACAGTTTGAAATAGGTGCGTATAAGCATAAGAAACAGCAAACCTTTTTGGTTTGCTGACAGATTGTTGACAAATCCTTAGTTTTTTTGAAATGAAACTAAGGGTTTGTCTTTTTTATGTGGATAATTCAATTAA
>CANQDJ010000075.1 GCA_947592005.1 uncultured Anaeroplasma sp. | reverse complement strand
TAATTGAATTATCCACATAAAAAAGACAAACCCTTAGTTTCATTTCAAAAAAACTAAGGATTTGTCAACAATCTGAACTGTTAAAAACATTTTCGTTCTTAACAGTTTTTTATACCTAATTTACAATCTTAATTTGATTTTTTAAAATCATCAATTTTTGCTTGAACATCTGCAGGAAAGGTGACAGATGTCTTACCATAATCCGAATATTTACAATCTGCGATCATTGTTTCTGTACCCCAATTTCCTGTGATAGTGAATTTAAATTTTACTTCGGCTACTTTCCCATTTGAAACTTTAATATTATAATAAGAAAATTCAATATCATCGTATTGAAAAAAATGTTTTTTTAATAAATCATCGCGTAGAGCGCAGCCATCTGAAGTTTTTTGAAAACAATTATAATCCAAATCAAGCTGTTTATATACCAACGTATATTCGTATTGGATGATTTCTTCCTTTTCTTCAACATTTACCCCTGGTTCTATTTCCCAATCGCTTTTTTCATAACTATAGTCGTGTTTAGAAATATCATATGCATATCCATTATATTGAAAAGTATATGATTCATCATATGATTCATCAGATTCATCTGCTTCACTATAATAAGCATATGAATAATAATAATGATTACCATTTGCAGTTTTCATTTTTACTTTTACTTTTTCATTACTCGTTCCTTTATATTCCGTGGTTGTCGTAGTTGTTTCATATTCCATTGTCATAGTCGCATTTTTGAAATTTTCCGGATCAAATATAGAATCAAAATAACTTTTGGTAACTAAATCCCCTTTTTTTAATGTAGGGCTAAAAAAACGATATGTATTTTTATAAACCAAAAGGTAAAGATTTGCAGATTTTGTTTCATTCTTTTCTGTACTTTCCAATCTTTGTCCGTTGGACATAGACATTAAATTTAATTCATTTTCATCAAAGACTTCTTTGAATTCTACCTCTATTTGCTTTACGCTTAAAAGACCTTCACTATCCTCTTCACTTATCGCAAGTTTGCCTATCTCTTTATCGGATAATTCTTTTTTGACCGTATAATTTACAAGTTCTGCTGAAATGATGTTACTACTAAGTTCTTCTTCAACAAATCCCCTTACGGCTGCTTTCTCGCTAGTATAAGATGTAGTAGATATATTTCCTTTATATGTATCCGTTTTTTTACATCCAACTAGTCCTACCAAACAAATAAAACTCATTAAAATAATTCCTAATGCTATTATTCTTTTTCTCATTTTATTTCCCCCTTTATTTTAAGAATTGATTTATAGAAGTTTTTTGTTGATTTTTTGTTTCTGATGAAATTATAATTCTTATTATTTTTTTCATCAAAAACCATCTTTATCTCTATTCATTTTCTTATTTTAAACACATTGAAACGTCAATGCAATAGGGTTGTAAAAAACAACAAAAGTGATGTAAAAATTAACTTAAAAATATTGAGTTCAAGGGCTTTTTTTCTTTATTTTCCCTATTTTAATCAACAAAAAAACCATTATAAACACTTTCGTTTCTTAATGGTTTTTCTGTAGTGAACTATAAAATTATTTTTCTAATTTAATCATTTCCGTATATGCCATAATCAATGGTCCAACGCCTTTCGCATCATTTTCAACCACTGGCTCGGAAATATAATATTCGTAACTTCCATCTCTTCTCTTATTCGTTTCTGGGCCTAATCCGGCAGCCAAACAAATGCCACCCAAATTCAAATCTCCGGTTTCATTGATGGATAGATATCTATCACATATATTTTCAAAAATCTCTTTTCCTATACTTAAATATCTTTCCGGCAAAGCCTTTAACCGAACACCTTTCAGTATAGCATACGCTATCATAGCACTTCCGGAAGTTTCTAAATAATTCCCTTCCCGATGTGGAAAATTAGGTACTTGCCAAAACATCTTAGATTCTTTATCTTGATATAATAAAATTCCATCGATTGCTTCTTTGAAAATATCTTTAATTGTATGATACTCATCATACATTTGCTCGTCCATATAATCCAACACATCAATTAAACCAACATAAAACCAGCCAAGCGATCTTAACCAGAAGTTTTTAGACAAGCCCGTTTTTTTATCTGCCCAAAAAATACTTTTACTGCTGTCATATCCATGATAATATAGTTTTAATTTTTCATCAAACATCAATTTTCTTACATTTTTAAATTGATTGACAATATCGGTATAATCTTTTTTGTTTCGAAGCGTTTGATATCTGGTATAAAATGGCTGCATCATATATAATCCGTCCAACCAGATTTGATTTTCATATATTTTCTTATGCCAGAAATTCCCCTCTTTGGTTCTCGGGTGTGTTAAAATTTGAGAATATGTTAATTCAATGGCTTTGGAAAATTTTTCGTTTCCCGTCATTTCATACAAATCAAATAGAATTCTTGATTCGCATACATCATCTGTAGAATACTTTTGAGGATTATATCCTCTAATTGTTCCATCGTCAAAAACATAATAATCCACAAATTTTTTCACAAAATCGATATACTTTTCTTCTTTTGTCGTCTTATACAATTCAATTAAAGATGTCATCATACAGCCGTCAATATAATTCCATGATACCTTTTTTTCACCCCTAAGAGATTCGACATTCCATAAAGGTAAATCCGGAGGAGAGGTCATAAGTTTATCGATATACTTGTCAATAATTTCGTTCATATATTTAATCTCCTTACAAGTTTTATAATTCTATTATACCTAAGAAAAGCCATTTTTACAACCCATTTTATTTATTTGTTTGAGTTCCCCGTTTTTCCATTTTAAAAAGAAGACGGGGAGTATCATTTTAAAAGAAAGGATAACACTAAAATAAT
>CANQDJ010000074.1 GCA_947592005.1 uncultured Anaeroplasma sp. | reverse complement strand
ATAAATAGGCATATAAATTCCTCCTATCATTGACATTTCCTTAGGAATATATTATAATAAAAGGGCAGAATTAGCCCGTATTTGGATAGTGGTTGATCTGTTTTATTCGCTCCTGTGGTTTTAGCGGTGCCGCAGGGGCGCTTTTTGTTATGGATTACATATATCACAAGAGTCAAAACCTTCAATTATAAATCCTTTAGCAATACCAGCTCTATAAGTAGCGCAATTTTCAAATTTGGGACAGTCATAAGTATGGTATTTTCCGTCTACTCCTCCGTCAATCACAAATCTTATGTTTTTATCGAGAAAGTCCACTTTATCTAAGTAAGTAAACATATCATCAAGTAAGTCATCATTTTCATCAGATAAGTCTTCGTATTTATCGTATAAGTCAAGATAATTATTTCTTAACATTTCGTTGTCATATTCGCTTTCATCAAGATTTTCCTTTATTTCTTCATATTTTCCCTGCAAATCCGTTATTTTATCATTAGCTTTTGAATATTCGTTAGCTTTGATAATAAATAATACGATCATAACGGAAAGAGCTAAGAACAAAACCACTGCAAGAGCAAAAGGGAAAAAGCGTGATTTAAAGAAATTGCTTTTAACTGCCGTGGTAGCAGACGAATTTTCTTTTGACAAATCATTTTTTTCTGAAATATCTATCTTATAAACCGATGCGTTTTTTAAGTCTTTTTTATTAACTGTATCAATAATTGACACATCTTCACTATCAGAAGTTTCTTTTGTGACAGCATCGGTAGTTGTAGCTTCTTTCTTATCTTTTTTGGTTAATTCTGTATTTGTAATGTCTGAAACTTCTTTATGTACCTCTTGTGATTTTCCGCATTCACTACAAAAAATCGCAATATCGTCTAGTTCATATCCGCAATGTATACATTTTT
Organism: uncultured Anaeroplasma sp.; assembly: GCA_947592005.1. Lineage (GTDB taxonomy): Bacteria > Bacillota_I > Bacilli_A > Acholeplasmatales > Anaeroplasmataceae > Anaeroplasma. The sequence goes on along the minus strand of CANQDJ010000074.1, from coordinate 2,079 downwards.
TCATAATTGTTCTCCTTGTTAGTTATATAAGTTTATTTATTAAACATATAATCTCTCTTGTCAAAATATTTTTTGTTAAAAATAACATATACTATTGAGAAAACAATACCGATAAGGGACCGAGTAAGGGTGGAATTATCAATTGGTATGTTTCCTAAATCCAATCTGATGTAATTAAAAATTAATGTTAAGAATGAATTAGCTACGATAAGAGCATAATAAACTCCCGGAGCGCCGCTTTTAAATTTAGCTAAATCTCTTCTTGCTTTCAGAGCAAAAACAGCAAGTAAGACAAGCAATATACCGTATAATATGTCCCACGCTTGTAAGCCTTTAAATGCACTGTATACCGCTTTGGCATCATCACCATAAATATCACCCGTAAAATATCGTAAAGCTGAAACTATGTTTAAAAGAGCATTTAAGAATAATTGAAAATATATTATAAATTTATACCAATTCATTGGATATAGATGTGCAAAAGATAAATCAGGAATATCTTTAAATGCCGTATCATCTATAGGAGACGTCAAAGACTCTTCTGTGCTTTTATCTATATCGGCTATTACTTCATTTTCGTCTTGTTGCTTTTGCAGACTATTGTCATCAATATTTTCTTCTTCCGGCTGCTTTTCTCCACATATTATACAGAACTTTGATTTATCCTCTAACTCATAGCCACATTTAATACATTTTTTCATAGTTTATCCTCCTGATGTAATTTTTAATTCAGTCCGAATTTACACTTTAGCTGTACTGAAACTACCGCAAGGGATTTTAGCCCCCCTTTTTTCTTCGCTAAGTAATTTTAAAATGCCTAATATATAAGTAATATTCTAATTGTTATTTGAAAGTTTTGCTGATTTGATAATTTCTTCACCAACTTCAAATACTAATTCTTTATCATCTAATTTGTCGTTTTCTAAATACATAAAACAAAATATTCCAAATTCATTTTCTAAGCAACAATCTACATGACAATAGTTTTCATCGGTAAAGCAATATATCTCACCTTTTCCTAATTCTGTAGAAATGTTTTGAAACGAATAATTAAATATATCTGACGAATCTTCTTGTGCTTTGTATGCTGCTTTATATGTATCAAAAATATTGTTTTTTCCATATAATTCGTTCATCCGTTTAATACCAATGTAATCTTTGGGCAAATATGACATAAATATGGAAATATTATTATTTCCGTAGACATCATAATTATCATAATTAGATAAATTATTTTCACTCACAAAGTCCTCCATATTAGATTTTGTATTCTCAAGAGTAGAATAGGTTGTAACACTAACAGAAAACTTGCTGCCAAGATTAAATATATATTCTTTTTTATCAGCAGATTTTGAAATCGCAGGCAAAAGAAATAATAATATGATTGTTAAAATAATTAGTGCAGAACACAAAATTATGAAACCATGTCCGTGAAATAATATTACAAGTTTATAGAACAAGCTCGTTAGTTTATTTGGTTTTTTAGTTGCGAACGGTTCTGATTGTTCTATTTCATATTCATTTTCCAAATTATTTTCCTGCATACTATCATATTTGGTAACCTCTTCAATTCCGCTATCAAAACAATTCACTTCGTCATCTGAATCACTGTATTGTAAATTAGTCTCGTTGGAAGTAAATAATTCATTTATTTTTTCATTATTTTCTATCTGCTCATTAACTAAGTTTGGAATGCTGTATAATGCTACTATAAAAGCCAAGATTACTGCAATTATGAAATATACTATGTAATCATCAAGACATAGTAACGCAATTGCTGTCACGCCACCTAAAATAATAAGCCAAACAATTATTGGAGTAATTAGTATTTTTCCTCTTCTAAGTCGTTTAATACCACAAGCTATACTCCCGAAGATGTTGCATAAACCAAATTCATAAATCCAAAAAGTTATAAATGCTATGATAATCCCTATAATAAAATCCACTTTTTATCCCTCCATAATTTTTTCATATCGCCTCGTTATAAAATCCGTAAAACTTACAGGCTTTGATTATAAAATCCTCCGGCAAATCAAAATAATCTGCAAGCTGCCAAGCTTCTGTATATCCTTGTTCAAA
>CANQDJ010000073.1 GCA_947592005.1 uncultured Anaeroplasma sp. | reverse complement strand
TCTTTACTTTTGACTTTTTAATTGAATTATCCACATAAAAAAGACAAACCCTTAGTTTCATTTCAAAAAAACTAAGGGTTTGTCAACAATCTGAAATGGACAAAAAAGTCCATTTTTTTATTCTTCCTTACATGGATATTCTTTTAATTTTTCAAGAAGTTTTTCTATAAAATCATCTTCATCTTTAATACTTATCGTCGTATTGTCATATGTATTAAATAAAATGACAACACAATTTTTCGTTGTTTTTAAAGAAATTAAAGATTCACTGAAATAACTGCTTTTCTTTTCTACACCTCGTATGATTTCATAAGGTAATCTTCTTTTTATAATAAAACCATATCGAATTACCAAATGATCTTCTTCTAACTTCGCATAGCCGATAAAACAAGAAAATAATAAATATTCGACAAAAATAATCAAAAAGGCAACAACCAATATTACCCATACTCTTTTGGCAACAATAGATAAAATAAGAGGGATAAGAAGAATAAGAGATATTACAACAATCGTAATATAATAATATTTATCAATATTTACTCTGTATTTCATACTATTCCAACATCATATCGTCTATCGGCATACCTGGGGCAACCATAGGCAGAACCTTTTCATCAATTTCAACATAAGCGTTGATTAAACTTGGTTTTCTTCTTCTCATAACTTCTTCTATTGCCTTTCTATATTCTTCTTTTGTCGTGGCTAAATAATAATCCACACCACAAGCCTTTGCTAGATACGCATAATCCAATTTCGTATCTAAAATCGTTTGACTGTACCTCTTTTCGTAAAAAGCGGTTTGCCATTGACGAACCATACCCAACACACCATTGTTGGCAACGATAACACATACCGGTATATCATATTTACTCATTGTCAAAAGTTCATTGAAATTCATTCGAAATGAACCATCACCTGCGATATTAAAAACATAATCCTGTGGGTGAGCAATTTGTACTCCGATAGCCGCTCCCAAACCAAAACCCATTGTTCCAAGTCCTCCGGAACTGATAAAATGATTGGGCTTAGAATATGTAAAATATTGAGCCGCCCACATTTGATGTTGTCCGACTTCTGTTGCGATATAACAATCTCCTTTTGTCGCTTCATAAATGGCTTCCATAAAATATCTCGGTTTTAACGCATCGGATTGCTGATTTTCTACAAATATCTTTTTCCATCGCTGAACTTGTTCTACCCATTCCGAATGTTTCCTTGCCGATAAATACTTTTGAATGCGAACAAAAAATTCTTTTAAATTCATAACCAACGCATAATCCGGATTGATATTTTTATTGATCTCCGCCAAATCGATATCAATATGAATAATCTTGGCATTTTCGGCAAAATGCTTGGGATTGGATAAAACCCGATCGGAAAAACGAACTCCCAACGCAAGCAATACATCACAATCTACTACACAACGATTCGAAGCAACCGTTCCATGCATACCGATTAATCCGGTAGATAAAGGATTGGTTTGATCAAACGCTCCGATTCCCATTAAAGAAGTTGCGGTAGGAATATCCAATAAATTGGCAAATTCGTTCAATTCTTTGGCAGCATTCGCTTTTATAATTCCTCCTCCCGCATAAATAAACGGACGTTTCGCATTTAATAACAAGCGGGCAATCTCTTCTAATTGATAATCGAAAATGATTGGTAAAGGTTTTACCTGCTCATATAAATTAATTTCTTTTTTCTCATATTCACATATTGCCGACGTAACGTCTTTCGGAATATCGATCAATACCGGTCCGGGACGCCCGCTTCTAGCAATTTGAAAGGCTTCACGTATTGTATCTGCCAAATCTTCCACATTTTTTACAATATAATTATGCTTAGTAATCGGCATAGTAATACCGGCGATATCCACTTCTTGAAAAGAATCTCTTCCCAATAATGCGGTTGAAACATTTCCCGTAATTGCCACAACGGGAACAGAATCCATATATGCCGTCGCAATACCGGTAACCAAATTTGTCGCTCCCGGTCCCGATGTTGCCAAAACAACTCCTACCTTTCCTGTAGAGCGAGCATATCCGTCGGCGGCATGAGAAGCACCTTGTTCATGAGAGGTCAATATATGACGTATGCGATCCGAATTTTTATAAAGTTCATCATAAATATTTAAAACGGCACCGCCGGGATAACCGAAAATTGTATCAACTTTTTGTTCTACTAAGCATTCAATAATAATTTGCGAACCATTCAGTTTCATACTTTTTTAATCCTTTCGGATTATTCTCCTTTCTCTCAATCTTCTTTAAAAATAGCACCCGTAGATGCCGATGTTACCAATTTGGCATATCGAGATAAATATCCGCCTTTTACCTTTGGAGCAGGTTTAACCCAATCCTTTTTCCGCTTGGCGATTTCTTCTTCGGAAACTTCCAATCGAATCGTACAATTTATCATATCGATAGAAATTAAATCTCCGTCTTTTACCAGCCCAATCAATCCACCTTCAGCCGCTTCCGGAGAAACATGACCGATAGAAGCCCCACGAGTTGCCCCGCTGAATCTACCATCTGTAATCAATGCTACGTCTTTATCCAAACCCATTCCGGCAAGTCGGGAAGTAGGGGCAAGCATTTCTCGCATACCCGGTCCTCCTTTAGGTCCTTCATAGCGAATGACAACCACATCGCCTTTTTCTATTTTACCTCCGTCAATAGCCGAAATGGCTTCTTCCTCACTATCATATACTTTAGCTGGACCGGTATGTTTTAACATTTCCGGTGCGACTGCACCACGTTTTACTACACAACCGTCCAATGCCAAATTTCCTTTTAATACAGCAATACCACCCGTTTTGGAATACGGATTATCAATTGAACGAATAATTTCGGGATTCTTATTTATAACCCCTCTCATATTCTCCTTTATCGTTTTTCCGGTAACCGTCATCAAATCCACATTTAAAATATTCAATTTGGTCAATTCTTTCATAACAGCAAGAACGCCACCCGCTTCATTCAAATCTTCCATATAGGTATGACCAGCAGGTGCCAAATGACATAAATTTGGTGTATGTGAAGATATATCGTTTGCCATCTCCAAATTGATTTTAACTCCCGCTTCATGGGCAATAGCCGGTAAATGAAGCATTGTATTGGTAGAACAACCCAAAGCCATATCGACCGTCAACGCATTGTGGAATGCTTCCTCATTTAGTATATCCCGAATACAAATATTTTTATTAACCATTTCCATAATCTGCATTCCCGCATATTTTGCCAAACGAATACGTTCGGCATAAACCGCAGGTATTGTTCCGTTACC
>CANQDJ010000072.1 GCA_947592005.1 uncultured Anaeroplasma sp. | reverse complement strand
GGATATAATATTTTTATGTATAAAGTTTGAAATTTAACACACAAAACATATTTTAATTTACTCAAATTATGATAAAATACTAATATAAGGAGTTGAAAAAATGCTAGAAATTAAAAACTTATCCAAAACTTACAAATCAAAAGGCAACGTTATAACCAAAGCCTTAGATAATGTTTCTATCAAATTTCCCGATACCGGTATGGTCTTTTTACTTGGTAAATCCGGTAGCGGTAAATCAACCTTGTTGAATCTTTGCGGAGGGCTAGATACCGCTGATAGCGGAGAAATTATAGTAAAAGGAAGAAGTTCTTCTTCTTTCTCCGGAAGTGATTTTGATAGTTACAGAAATACTTTTATCGGATTTGTGTTCCAAGAATACAATATCTTAAACGAATTTAGCGTAGAAGATAATATCGCTTTAGCGTTGGAACTACAAGGAAAATCCAAAGATAAAGAAAAAATCAAAAAATTACTGGAAGATGTCGATTTAGCCAATTTTGCCAAACGAAAACCAAACACCTTATCCGGTGGACAAAAACAAAGAATCGCCATTGCCAGAGCGTTAATCAAAGATCCCGAAATCATTATGGCGGACGAACCGACAGGGGCATTGGATTCCACGACAGGAAGACAAGTCTTGGAAACATTGAAAAAACTTTCCGAAACCAAATTGGTAATTGTTGTTTCTCATGATCGGGAATTTGCCGAAAAATACGGAAATCGTATTATCGAATTGAAAGACGGACAAGTTATTTCCGACGAAACAAAAGAATACAGCACAGCCAAAAAAGAAGGAAATTTAACTTTAATTGACGAACATACCATTTCTATTCAACATGGGCACTCTTTATCGGCCGAAGATATCGAAAAAATCAATTCTTTCTTAAAAAATTCAACGGAAGAAGTTTTAATCAGTAACCAATCCAAAGATATTATGGACTATAAATCTCAAGCCAGAATCAGTATGGAAGGTTCAAGAGAAAATTTCAAACCGACAAATGAAAATGAAATTCAATTAAAAGAATACACAAAAGACGACGCAAAATTGATTCGTTCCAAATTACCGCTTCGTCATGCCGCTAAAATTGGTACGTCTGGTTTAAAATTAAAACCGATTCGGTTATTATTTACCATTTTATTATCAGTGGTTTCCTTTGTAATGCTGGGAATTGTTTCCACAATGATGTTCTATAACTATATCGATGTGGCAGTAAACAGTATTAAAAATTCCGATATAGAATACTTATCTATCCAAAAAGAATACAACACGCATTATGTATATGAAGAAGATGATTATTCTTATGATCAAAGATATTCTACTTTGTTCAGCGATGCCGATATACAACAATTAAAAAAAGATTTTGGCAATGAAACAATATTCTATTATAATTTTCAAAAACAATCTTCAAATAATTACTTTTACACAAGTAGTCTTCAAATAGAAAATACCATAAACAAATATGATGCATTTTATTCATCAAATATCATTGGTTTTGCAAGTATAGATTCAAACAATTCATTATCCAATAAAATTGTTGCCGGTAATTATCCGACAAAGGATAATGAAATTATGATATCTTCTTTTACTTTCGACAGCTTAAAAAAATCAGATGGTTTTCGAGATGTAAACAGCGACAAAGTTGGGGATAAAATATCATTAAATGACTACAATGACATTGTCGGTAAACAAATTAAATTATATGAATGTTCCATTCCTTTCACTGTTTGTGGAGTATGGAGTTGTGATACTATGATTGCACAAAGATTCAAAGATTTAATAAATGATACTTCTTCTCAAGGAATAACAGAATATCAATGGCAACAAGAAAGAGATAAAGGTATTTATACTTTAGCTTTGGTAACCGATACATTCTATAATAAAAATAAAAATTACTTCTCCAATAATTACCAATCTATCGGAACCGGAGTATATGATATGCAGTTATATCTACCGAATGTTACAACAACCGATACCAATACAATTTATCAAATAGCCAAAAAAAGTGATGTAGAATTATATGATTTAAACGGAAATTCTACTTCCGATAATAACGAAAACGTAGTCTATGTTACTCCTTCTATCATCAGTACATTATTGAATCAATATTTGTATGCGGAGTCTACCGATGAACAAATAAGAAATGAATTTTATATGCAGGTTGATGATGACAATCCTTCTTATCAAAATTTATTAAACAATTTCTATAGCGGAACAATTTGGGATAATGAGATAGAACGAAATTTAACAGAAGAAGAACGGATAGATATATGGAAAAAGATTTATTCTTTTATAAAAAAATATCAAATTGAAGATAGTATTTTCAATAATATAGAATTAAATCAAGCCCAAAACAATATCAGTCAAACCATAACTATCGGCGGATTTGTTTTAGAAGGATCAGACAGTGTCCTTATAACTTCTGATTCATTATATGATAAACTTTATGTAAATGATGGATACACCAATAACGGAACAACCAAATATAAAGTGGATAAAAAAGCCTATATTATCGGAGCGTTTGTTTACAATGATAAAAACACAGATTCTTTAACAATATTAATGAACAAAGTTCAAACTCTTGCGGAAGACGATAGTGCCATTGGATTAAATTCTTATATTTTCTCTTCTTTGGAAACAGTAGATAGTTTCATTTCTGTTATGAAAATCGTATTCTTATGGGCCGGTATTGTTATTGCGGTGTTCTCGGCTTTATTGTTATTTAATTTCATTTCCGTTTCCATAACAAACAAAAAACGGGAAATCGGTATTCTTAGAGCCGTAGGAGCGAGAGGATTAGATGTATTTAAGATTTTCTTCAGTGAATCCTTCGTTATCGTCTTTATCTGTTTCGTTCTCGCTATAATAGGAAGTTTCTTCGGTTGTCAAATCATTAATACAAAAATAGGGGAAGGATTAGACGGGGTCAACCTTCTTGTGTTTGGACCATCATCTATCTTATTGATTTTTGGATTATCGATTCTAATTTCCTTTATCGCAACATTCTTGCCGGTTTACAGTATTGCCAAGAAAAAGCCGGTAGATAGTATTCGGGCAATTTAATAAAAAAAACATAATAAAAAAGATAATCAGATTATATGCTTACTTAAACTGATTATCTTTTTTTAGTATATTAAATATTATAGGGTGTTATATTCAACTTTAAATAATAAAAAAATAATAAAAACATAGTATGTCAAATTTGTTATAGTTATCTTATGATAATTTCTTATTAGTTATATTTTGATTTTTTCCCAAATATTACAACTCTTTCTATACTATCAGTTTGTTCATGCTATTTTTAAATTGAAGATTTAACACCCCATTTTAGGGGTTAATCCCAAATTGAGGTGTTATATAATTCAA
>CANQDJ010000071.1 GCA_947592005.1 uncultured Anaeroplasma sp. | reverse complement strand
CTTATAATTCCACCTTTACTTTGTACTCATTGTCTATCAGAAATACCTTTTGACGATAGGTCTGGCATTGTTGCAAAGCCCTTTGGTTTTCTTCAATGTACAATCTCTAAATCTATAAAGTGTTGTCAATTTGATTTAATATTCTATCCATTTTATTATATTGTGACAAAGATAATCCTGTTGTTAATGCAACTATTCCAATAGCTATTAATCCCACAACTATAGCTGCAACTGAATTATTATAACTAATTGCCACATACATAAGTATTCCCATTATCAATAAAACAACGGAACATAGAGAAAATAATCTTTTGACATAATTAAACCAACAATTTTTAAAACTTGTATAGTTCTTAATACATTCAATTGCTAAGATTTCTCCATCACTTGATGTAAGCTTTGGTAAGCAAAACTTACCTTCAGTATAAGTTGATTTTTCATATATAAGTTCAACTGTTAAATTGTCTTTTACATTTAATCTAACTTTGGCTTTAAACACCCAAGGAGTAATGTTTTCATACCATTTATAATTATCACTAATAAAAATACAATTAAAAATTCCCTGTATTAACATAGTCAACATAAAAAATATAATATTTATAACTTTAACATTGTTTTCACTTGCCTTTTGTTCTAATTCTAAAATAACTTGTGAATCCTTTGGAATATCAAATTCTACAAACTCGTCAAAATGAAACAATGTTTTAATTTCGTTATTAACTTTAATAAATAAACTTTCTCCCTCCGGTATACGACAGTATATTCTAAGCATCATTATATCACCTAAATTGAATTGTTTATCAACAACAATATATAAAATTCTTGAAGTTATTACTATTGTTCATATCTTTCTTTTATCGAAAAGCCCTCATATTTTTCGATGATTTTCTGTGCGATCTTTTTTACCATTTCATGCTCATATGTATAAACAATAATCTCAGTATGACATGTAGGCTGTAACACAAGTTTATTATTTGGAAGATAAAGATCAAAACAAGTGAAGTAACGAAAATTATTTTCAATTATAAAATCTATATACTCATTGTCATCTGGCAACTCTAATTTATATTGCTTATTCTTTTTAAATAATTGCGAGACATTGTAAAAACAGTCATAACTATCTCTGTCTTTCCAAAATTCAAAAATTTTATTTTGTTCACTAAAATGACTTCCTGTTAAAACCATATCTTCTAAAGCAATAACTAGTTGTTTTACTATATCTGAAAATTGTTTCGCAATGCTATAAAAATCAGCTTTCTCTTCCAATGGAGCTGACTTATCAAATCCTCCATCCCAAAATTTCTTATTTGTTATTATAAAATAATGATAAGAATCAAATATAGATCTGTCAAAATTAAAATCGTTTTTATTTACCAATTTCATATTTATCACCCTAAAATATTACCTTTTGGACCTATATTATAATAGTCCCCTGTCTTAGCATTCTTAGGTGCTGCATGCCAATAGTCGCCTCCATAATGACCATCTTTAGATTTTCCAAATTTCCACCCGGTTTTTTTGTGTGTAAAAGTTCCTCCTTTATTTTTAGTAAATTCACTTGAATGTGACGTAGGTGTTTTTACTTTATCTCCTTTTTTTAACTTTGAAGGTATTTTTGTTCTTTTGCTTTTTGCAATTTGTGAAATAGCTTTACCAGCTTTTATACCAATTTCTACGCATGTGTAAACTACAACAACAGCTGCAATAGCACCAATTACCCAACCAATTGGATTCCACCAATTTACAGCACCAATTACAAGTGCAGAATTACCTTTAGAATCAATCTTATTAACCGGGTTATTATCACAGTAAGCAAAAAGGTTGTTAGATACAATTCCTTTGTGCATCTATTGTGAATTTCTAACAGTGTATAAATCTATTCGTTGTTAAAGCTTTTTAAGAAATCAAGAAAATTATCAGCCTCTCCATTAGGATTTGCGTTAAGTGTCACATCTTTTACATACCATGCGTATTCTAAATCGTGAACAATGATAGGAATGTTTCCAAATTTACTTTTTATCGTTCCGTCTGTTTGCAGTCTTTTTGCAACATCTGAAACTAAACATAAAAGTTCATAATAACCATTAGGACCTTTGCCTATATAATTAAAGTCCTCGTCATACATCGTTTTTTCATCTTCATATCCTATATTTTCAACTCCGATTTCTTTATACCAATTTGAAAGAGCTTTTGTTGTGTCATCATTTGGAATAATAATCGTCATATCTCCTTCCCAAAATGCAACATTCCATCTCTCCTCACTATCTAGTGGTGCATATTCACACATTTTTTCCGTATTATAACCTATAGAAAACTCCGGAAAATCACATTGGGATTTATTGTCTGAGTACCCATAGTATACCAAAAAAGATATTGCATATATCCCATTATCATTCCACTCTTTTATAACATTTAAAACCTTATTGTATATTAAATCAAAAAAGCTCATATTATACTCCTTTGCAATTATTTAGATGAATTACTAGCAACTGTCAATACAACCTTTATATATGCCAAAACATTTTTTACCTTATTGTATGATCCGTCAGCTTTTTTCAAAAGATTGTTAACAGCGTTATAATATTTGGTGTTGTGAAGATGCTTATGCAAATTATATTTAATCCGCATTTATAAACCTGCCGATATTAGCGTCATAATACCTTGACTGGAGATAGTATAACTCCGTATCTGTATCGTAATAATAGCCCCTATATCTTAGTGGGTTTGTATTCGCTATATTGTTTGTGTTTTTAGTGATTTTAGCTTTTTACTAGGAGTTGTCGCTAATACTGGACAGTTAATTAAAATCAATCATTTTGGGCTTTATCCAAATAGCTTTTAGTTTTCCCCCCTTAATTGCTGCTATTGTTTCATTGGCAAAGGTTACAAACTGAGTTTCTCTAATTTGACAACAATCTCCAATTTGAATCCATCCACTTTGCCTGTCGTAAACTGTATTCCAATCATCAGCATATGTGATACCGATTCCGGGAATCATACTATCTGTAACTTTGATTTTTAACAATCCATTTCTGGCGTTAGGCGGTTGCACTATTCCTAACTTCCATATAAAATTCGAATTCAGACCTGACATATGAACTACTATGCCGGAAGTCAAATCTACATTAAGACTATTATAACCTTTTCCTATCATTATTGAAAAGTCGCATTTTAACCAAGGATCATAACTGAACGATTCTTCTTTATTAATATATATCGGCTCACCAATATGTATCTTATCAGTATACTCAACTATAAATTCCATATTAACTATTAACTCCTAAATAGAAAATGAACAATAGTATTACTTGCAACATCTATTATTAATTCCCATGTTCCAGATTTACCATTATATTTTCCTTTTGTTACCCATTTTAAACCATTGCGTAATGATGTGTCAACTTTTGGTT
>CANQDJ010000070.1 GCA_947592005.1 uncultured Anaeroplasma sp. | reverse complement strand
TTAAAACCGAGTTTGATTCCTAATTATTTACTTTTTTAACACCCCATTTTAGGGGTTAATCCCAAATTCAGGTTTTACATTAAAATTTTCTTTTTTTCAATATACATAATATGGAAAAATGATTTTAAAAGAAAAAAAGATTAGAAAAGAAAATCTTCCTTTCCAATCCTCGAAAAAATTATAAAATCGTTATCTCGCTAGATAAAATAATTCCTAATTCCAAACGACTTCGAGTTTCAATTAAATGAATCAAACTCAAAATATCATTACTCGTCGCATTTCCAAGATTGATAATAAAATTCGTATGCTTCGCACTTACTGCCGCATCTCCTATCTTAAATCCCCGCAAATGAAGAGCATCAACAATTTTCCAACTCGGTATCAAAGGATTATTTTTAAAAATCGATCCCATACTCTTGGCTTCTAAAGGCTGTGTTAATTGTCTTTGTTTCTTCCTTTTATCCAATTTTTCTTTTGTCGCAATGCGTTCAATTTCCAATGTTACTTCTATAATAATTCCCTCAATATAATGAAATATACTGCTTCTATACCCAAAAGCACATAACTCTTTAGGAATTGTTTGAATATTTCCTGCCGTATCTATATATTTTACTTCAATAATATGATTGGCTATATTATCTTGATACGCTCCGCTGTTATTATAAACCGCACCACCCAACAATCCGGGAATGCCACCCAAAAAAGACAAATCCCCCAATTCTTCTTTGGCTAAATCATACGCTAAATGAATCGTAGGATAAAACGCACTGACCACAATCGTATTCTCTTTTTTTTCATAAGAATATGGTAATCTTTTCAAACATATCACAATCCCGGGATAAAAATGATCCGATGCCAAAACATTACTCCCATTTCCTAAAACAAAATATCTTAAATTATGTAATTTAATATAATTATACGCTTTCTGTAAACTCGGAATATCTTTTGGAAAATAAGTACACTCTATTTCTCCTCCACACCCGATAGTCGTTAATTCTTTAAAACTACATCGAGATTCCACACTTCCCAAATCCTGCTCCACAACAAAATGGATAAAATTCATTTTATACTCTCCTTTATCACTTCATATATCTTAGAACCCGCATTCTCCGAAACCAATTTCTTTTGAGCATTTAACATATTCATGCGTAATGTTTCATTCCCCAAAATATTATGAATATGGGACAACAATGTTGTATCTATATCTTGTTCTAAACAAACGACACAAGCCTTTTCTTCTTCAAAATATCGAGCATTATAATATTGGTGATTTCTTTTTGTTTTTCTACTCGGAATACAAATAAACGGGCGATTTACATAAAAAATTTCCGCCGTTGTTGACGCCCCTGCTCGGGCGATAATCAACCTAGATTTTTTCATTAATGTATAAATGTCCGAACTGAATTCCAAGATCTTCAAGTTGGGATTTTCTTTGTATTCTTTCGCATATTTACCAGCAATTAAAAGTGTTTTATATTGTTTGCTGATTGTTTCTGCCGTCTTGGATAAAACCGTCGACCCCAACGATCCACCGATAATCAATACATCATATTCATATTTTACAATACTCCACCCCTTCTCTCGCAATGGCAAACCCGTAACCACCATCTTTTTTTTCATTTTGGCAAGTGGATACGCTAAAAACATCTTTTTACAAAAAGGATATATAATTCGATTGAAATTACCGATAATACGATTCTCTTCTAACAAAAAAACAGGAATTTTATGTAGAATTGCATAAAAACAAGCCGGAAAAGAAACGAATCCTCCGCTCGCAATCAATGCCTCTATCTTTTTATCTTTCATCTTTTCTTTCAAATCCAAATATCCTAAAACCATACTCCGTATTCTATCAGAATATGGTTTTATTCCTATAAAAGAAATATGATTTTCTTTGCAAATTCTTTCTTCTAAACTATCTTTTTGACCGATATATATGGCTTGTTCCGGAAATTTTCGAATTAACGCAATAAGAGGCATAATATGCCCGCCAGTTTTACCCCCTGTATATGCAAACATTTCATCACCATTACAATATATGAAAAAAACATAAAAAAAAGAAAAGATATTTTAAATCTAATCTTTTTTCTTGTTATGAATTGCCGGATTAAAAATCAAATTCCCCTTTTCATCGTATTTTGAACCATGACAAAGACATTCATAGGTATGTTCTTGTTTATTATAATGCAATCCACACCCTAAATGTCCGCATCGTTTTGTCGTTGGAAGCAACAACTCTCGAATAGCAATTCCCATATTTTTAATAAAAAAAGAAAGCGAAGGTTTCCTTTTCGGATTAAAAATCCATTCATATTCATTTTCTTTTTGGAGAATCGTATCACAAATGATTTCAGAGGCAATCATCGCTTTCGTCATACCCCATAAATTAAATCCGGTAGCGACAAAAACATCAGGCATAGAATTACAAAATTTTCCTATATAAGCGATTCCGTCGGAACTAATCGTATCTTCATTCACCCAATGATACTCAACTTCCTTATTCGGATACTTTTTCAAAATATAGGATAAAATCGGAATATACCCTTTCCTCTCTTGGCCGACTCTATGATCGTTTCCTCCGAAAATATAATATTCCTTATATGTTCGAAAATATATATCTTCCGCATTCCACCCCACCGCATTTCCTTTAGGAAGCGTATCATCTTTTATCACTGCCACATACGATTTATTTTGAATCAATTTTGTAAAATAAAGCCCTTTTCGACGAACAAACGGATATCCGGTAGAAACTATAATATATTTCGCTTGAATGATATGTTCTTTCGTATAGGCCACATGATTTTGAATTTTTTCGATTTTGGTTTGTTCATATATCGTTAATCCGGAAACCAAATTTTGAATCAAACGAAGTGGATTCATTTGTCCTTGATTTTCCAATTCAATTGCCCCCGTAATATCCATATCATACTCCCAATGGTCTATCCATTTTACCGGATAATCCAAAGATAAAATCGCTTGATATTCTTTCAATAATTCTTCTCTTTCCCATTCGGTTTTAGCATATTTATAAGAAGAAACCGATTCAAAATCAAAATCGAGCGTTTCGGATAAATCACGATACTTTTGAATGGCACCTATATTTGCCATTAAATATGTTTTGGCAAATTCCATTCCGTATTTATTAATCAAATCGCCATATCTTATATCTTCTAATGCCGTAATCGTCGCCGTTGTAAACTTAGTCCGCTCTCCTCCGACTCTATTTTTTTCTACAACTATTACCTTTTTCCCTTCTTTTCGAAGCCTATCAGCAATTAAAAGTCCGCTAATACCCGCTCCGATAACCAATACTTCCGTTTCAATATCTTTATCCAAAGTAGGAAAAACAGGTAAAACAATATCTTCCCATATTGATTTTTGCACAATATCACCTTTATTATTTTTCCAAAATAAAAAGAGATTATGCATATAAAAAAAACTACAAAATTGTAGTTTCAGACTGTTGACAAACTAAAAATGTTAACAGTCTTTTCTTTTTACCTAGAGTTATACAGTGGATAAATATTTCT
>CANQDJ010000069.1 GCA_947592005.1 uncultured Anaeroplasma sp. | reverse complement strand
GCACTTTTACGCCGATGGTAGTACTATGTGCGAGAGTAGGTAATTGCCGGGCTTCTCTTTGAAATAGCATCTTCGGATGCTTTTTTTATTGCATAAAAACAGAAATTTGGTATAATAATAAATGCGACTTAATCGCAAATTAGGAGAATAGTTATGTATAATACGAAAAACAAACGTCAATTAATCGATATTTTTGAACAAAATAAAAATTTGTCTTTTACGGCTATCGAATTAATTCAGCAATTGGAAGAGAAAATGAATCGAGCTACGATATACAGACAATTAAACACTTTGGAAAAAAATGCAGTAATTCGCAAAAATTTTAACGATACGACTAAAGTATATGAATATCAATATTCTGATAATTGTAATGAACATTTCCATTTAAAATGCACAAAATGCGGTAAAATCTTTCATTTACAATGTTCTTTGGCTAATGAATTTGCTAATCATATTTATGACCATCACGGATTTAAAGTCAATTATTATTCATCTACCATCTTAGGTGTTTGTAAGGAGTGTTCGAAATGAAAGAATTGCTATTTGACTCTTTGTTCGATAGTTTAAAAGTATTATTATTTTCCTTTCTTTTATTTGTTATCTTTTCTTTTTTTGAATCGAAATTTTCCAAATTAATTCAAAAACATAAAACTATCTCTCCGATTATCGGTTCCTCTATCGGTCTTGTTCCTCAATGTGGATTCAGTGTTATTGCGGCTGACTTGTATATTCAAAGACATATCAGTATTGGGACTCTTTTTGCTGTATTTTTTTCATGCAGTGACGAAGCAATTCCCGTTCTATTATCCAATGGTTCTAAATGGATATATGTATTATTTTTATTGATATTCAAATTGATATTTGGCTTTATATTCGGTTATTTAATGGACTTAATATATACTCGTTCTCTTGAATCTTCAAAGAAAATAGAAAATTTCAGTACTTGCAACCATACCGAATCGGTATGGAGTACGCATCTATTTCACCCTTTTTTACATAGTTTGAAAATATTTTTGTATGTGTTAATAATCAATTTGCTTTTCGGATTATTTTTATCTTTTATAGGAGAAGAACAAATAAAACACTTTTTACAACAAGGAAAATATCTTACCCCTATTGTCTGCAGTATTGCTGGTATGATACCTACCTGTGCTTCCTCCATTCTTATATCGGAATTATTTTTAATGAATTCTATTCCCTTCGGAGCGTTATTTACCGGATTATGTATCAATGCCGGATTCGGATTTATCTATTTATTCAAATCAAAAAAAGATTTCAAATCCGCTTTGATTTTATTTATTTCTTTATGGATTATTTCTGTGGGATTGGGATATAGTATGATTGGAATTGAAAATCTGATGTAAACAGGAGAAAAAAATTATGCATATTATTAAACATTTTTTAACTATAACCAAACATCGTCATAAAGTGATGTGGTATTGTTTTAAATCTGGATTATATTATCAAGGACTGTGTCATGATTTATCCAAATACAGTATAAAAGAATTTTGGAATGGGGCAAAATATTTTGCGGGAGATCATAGTCCTAATGAAAATGAGCGTCAAGAAAAAGGATATAGTGAAGCATGGATGCATCATAAAGGAAGAAATAAACATCATCCGGAATATTGGATTGATATAGATCCTTTTACTAAAGAATATAAATCAGTACCGATGCCGAAAAGATATATAGCGGAAAGTGTATGTGATAGAATAGCGGCAAGTAAAATCTATTATAAAAAGAATTTTACGAGAGAAACCGTATTAAATTATTTTTTAAAAGAAGGAAGTCATATTCCTATGCATGAACAAACAAGAAGAACTTTGGAAAAACTTTTGAGATTATATGTTGCAAATGGAGAAAAATTTATTTTTAAATATTTAAAAAAGAATATGCGGAAATAATATTCTTAATTTCTTTAATTCGTCATAATTTTGCATAAAATATATAGTTTTATGTTAAAATTATAAATAGGAGGATTCTATGAAATACAGAGTTCAACTTATTTTTCCAATCATTACTTACAGTATAGGATTTGCAAGTTTATTACTTGCGAGAAACTTACATATATCCGTACCTTTGGCGGACATATTATGTGTTATTTTCTTGCCATTATTCTCTTTCTTTTTTTATATATACGAAAAAATAACAAAACGAGAAATCCCTATTCTTTTAAATGGGTTATTATGTAGCGAGATTATTCTCGGAGTTTGCGGTGGTTCTATTTTAAATTTATACTCTTATATTCCTATATACGATTTATTGTTACACGCTTATTTCGGCTTTGTCGGAAGTATATTTTTGTATTATATTTTATTAAAAACTCAAAAAGAGTTAAATATAACGTTACTATTATTTATCATTCTTATGGTATTGGGTTTGGCTGCTATTTGGGAAATGTGTGAATATACGATGGATACTGTATTTTCTATGGATACACAAAGAGTTCAAGAAGCATTGGAAAAAGGAATTTCCCCTGTAAAGGATACGATGGGAGATATGATTATTACGTTAGTCGGAATTGTTATTTTTTATTTAAGTTTGTATATAGATAAAAAATGGAATAATGTGTTATATGGTTCTTTGATAAAAAGTGATGGACTTGGGAAGTGAAATTATGAAAAAAAAGAAAAAAATATGGATTGCCGTAGGTACTGTTTTTTCTATTATTTTAATTGTTTTTCTTGCCTTTTTTATCTATACGGGAATCTATTATCATTCTACGGATTATGCGATTTCTTGTGTTTCTTCGAACGAAACGGTAGAAGTAACGAAACATAAAAATTATTTGGAATTTAATCCGAAAGAAGAAACGAAACGTGCTATGATATTTTATCCGGGAGCGAAAGTAGAATATACGGCGTATGCTCCTCTTTGTAAAGAACTTGCCGAAGGCGGTGTGTTATGCATATTGATTAATATGCCGTTTCGTATGGCGGTATTGGATTCCGATGCGGCAAAAAAAATATTTCCAAAGTATGATAATATAGAAAAATGGTATATGGCAGGGCACTCTTTAGGGGGTGCTATGGCGGCAAATTATACTAGCAAAAATGCCAAAAAGGTCGAAGGATTGATTCTTCTTGCTGCATATTCGACCGAAAAAATAAAAGATGTTTCGGTGTTGTCTATTTATGGCTCTGAAGATAAAGTTTTAAATATGAAGGCATATAAAGAAAATAAAAAAAATTTACCGGAAGATACCAAAGAGGTTATTATTGAAGGTGGGTGTCATTGTTATTTCGGTTATTACGGAAATCAAAAAAATGATGGGAAGCCGACAATAACCAGAGAAGTTCAACAAACCAAAACGAAAGAAGAAATTTTAGAATTTATTCTATCTTAGAAAGGAGAATTCCAATGAGAGAAGTATTAAAACGATTATGGTTATCTATTTGTTTAATATGGATAATTTTGTTTTTGGTTTTAATTGGTTGTTCGATGACAGGAATTTATTTTTTGGCAAATAAAGATTTTTCGCAATTTATTAAAAACAATGCGGAGATTTTAATTTTATATTGGATTACGATGGGAATTATTTTGATACTTTGTTGTATTGTATCGTATTGGATAGCGAAAGCATGTTTAGAAGATTATTGTATATTTTATGAGAATAAGATAAGGTTCAGGGGATTTTTTTATTCGTTTGAAGAAATTAAAAGAATTAAGATTATAAGATTCTTTTTTGTGATAAAAATCAAAGTTTTTATCGAGAATCAAAAGACGGCGATAATTTATAAAAAAAATAAATCCGAGGCTAAACAATTTGTAGAAGAAATGCATCTTTTTCCAAAATTGAAATGATGGGCAAGCAAATATGACATTTGCTTGTTCAGACTGTTGACAAACTAAAAATGTTAACAGTCTTTTCTTTTTACCTAGAGTTATACAGTGGATAAATATTTCT
>CANQDJ010000068.1 GCA_947592005.1 uncultured Anaeroplasma sp. | reverse complement strand
ACAAACATTAAACTATCATAGTAGTGCATAAATGTAGTGCATAAAATAAAGACTTAAAAACGCCCGTAGGAGCAATTCGTAGCTCTACTACGGACTTTTTTTATATCTCGATTTTTAAAACTTAGGCAAACTCGGGTTTTAGCATATTCTTATATTATTTTCAATTCCAATTTATCCCATATAAGAAACGATAATGGATATAACCGCACAAATTATCAAAAGAAAACCAACCAAAACCATCATCGATTCTCCCTTATTCTCCGAAAACTTTCTCCGATTGACATTCGGTAAAAGTAAGGCAATCGATCCAATAAACAATAAAATAAAAAATATCGCAAAATGTTTTGTAAAATAAGATAACGTATCTTTGGCATACAATTCGACCAAAAATAAAACAACCATGCCGACTATCGCTACCGCCAATACAGAAATAACAATTTTTAATATCAATGACGTTTTCTTCATTCCACTATCTCCATTCTCTTATTATTCTATCATACTTATCGAAAAAAATAAATATCGACAAACAGAAAGAAAAACACCCCCGAAACAGATATCCTATAAACATATTTTTATATATCTGTTTCGGAAGTATCCCTTATCTCTTTAATCCATGACAAAATTTATACTTCATACCGCTTCCGCATGGACATGGATCATTCGCTCCTACATTCGCAAATTTTTTATCCTTCACATACGGCGTATTTTTACGAACCGTATTTTGATCCTGATTGGTTTGTAATCCCTTTAATGTATCTTCTTCTTTCGGTTTTTCAACCACACGATGTTGAATACCAAATGTCGTATGCATTGCCGTAATCAATATTTCTTGATTGATTTTCTTGGTTAATTGTTCAAACCGAATATATCCTTCTCTTTGATACAACTCCAACGGATTTGTTTGAGCATAAGATTGTAAATGGATACTTTGCCGGAAACCTGCCATATCATCGATATGTTCCCGCCAATTCCTATCCAAAATCGGTAAAATAATACGCTTGATTTGGAACATCACATTCTCTTCGACAACATTCGGATTTTCCGCCTTCATTTCTTCCGGAACCACCTTTGTCAATAAATCCCGAAGAAAAGCGATTCTCTTATCCAAATCGTCGATAGCGACTTGATATAAATAATTTATAATATCCTGATCATCTTCGAAATTCCGAATGACATTCACATCAACCATATTGGGACGGAATAACTTCTCATTAAACGTTTGAGCCAGTTTATCATCATCGAATTTTGAGGAACTCATAAATGAATCCACCACATCTATAATTGCGGATTTCATTAAACTCTTCAATATATTATCCAAATCTTTCGCTTTTATAACTTCTTGACGTTGACCATAAAAAATCTCTCTTTGACGACGAATAACATCATCGTATTTCAAAATATTCTTACGGGAATCGAAGTTGATTCCTTCGATTTTGGTTTGAGCCATCGTAACCAATTTGGTCAACATCTTATTTTCCAAAGGTTGTGATTCATCTCCATCGGACATCAAACGAATACAAGTAGCCAATCGATTCTTAAACGGATCGCCACCGAATCGTTGAATCAAATCATCTTCACAAGAAATAAAGAACCGAGAATAACCTGGATCTCCTTGCCGTCCGGCACGTCCTCTCAACTGATTATCAATTCTTCGAGATTCAAAACGCTCCGTTCCCAAGACAGCCAATCCACCCAATTCCTTTACACCTTCTGCCAATTTAATATCCGTACCACGTCCGGCCATATTGGTAGACAAAGTAATCGCACCGATTTCTCCGGCTTTGGCGATAATCTCCGCTTCTCTTTCATGATTTTTCGCATTCAATACTTCATGTGGTAAATGCTCCCTAACCAACATTCTATGAACCAATTCAGAAGTTTCAACGTTTGCCGTACCAATCAAAATCGGTTGTCCTTTGGCATGACGTTGTTTGATTTCTTCTACCATCGCCCTAAATTTATATTCCGGTGTCAAAAACAAAAGATCGGGCATATCATTACGAATAATCGGTTTATTGGTCGGCACTTCCACTACATACATATTATAAATATTTCGGAATTCTTCCTCTTCCGTTTTAGCCGTACCGGTCATACCGGATAATTTTTTATACATTCGGAAGAAATTTTGATACGTTATAGTAGCGACGGTTATCGTTTCCTTTTTGATTTCAACGCCTTCTTTTGCCTCTATCGCTTGATGCAAGCCTTCAGAGAACTGCCGTCCTTTCAATATACGACCCGTAGAAGCATCGACAATCAAAACGGCTCCGTCTTGAACGACATATTCCTTTCCATCGGAGAAAATATATACCGCCCGTAAAGCGTTATTGATTCGATGTACCAATAAAACGTGTTCTACATCATACAAATTATCCACTTTAAAGAATTTCTCCGCCTTATCTACCCCTTCCGGTGTCAAAGAAATCGTTCGAGATTCAATATCGATATTATAATCTTCTTCCGTCAACATCTTAACAAATGTATCCGCTCTTTCATATAACCCGTTATCGTCTTTCGTCGGTCCGGAAATAATAAGTGGTGTTCTCGCTTCATCGATTAGAATAGAATCGACCTCATCTATAATCGCATAATTCAATCCTTTTAACTGTGTTACCTCATCAAAAGACGGAACCATATTATCTCGCAAATAATCGAATCCAAGTTCGGAATTGGTAGAATACATAATATCACAATTATATGCCGCTCTCTTTTGTTGGCGATCCAATTCTCTTAAATTCAATCCGACCGTCAAACCCAAAAACCGATAAATCTCTCCGATTTCTCCATTGGCTTCCCGTCCTGCCAAATATTCATTGACGGTAACGATATGAACCCCTTGTCCATTTAAGGCATTCAAATAAGCCGGCATAACGGCAGTTAACGTTTTACCTTCTCCTGTCTTCATTTCGGCAATATTACCACCATGAATGGCACACGCTCCCACCAACTGAACATGGTAGGCTTTCATACCCGTTACCCGAAAAGCCGCTTCTTTCGCTACGGCATACGCTTCAACCAATATATCGTCCAATGTTTTACCTTTACTTAAAAGATCCTTAAAATACGGCGTCTTAGCCTTTAATTCCTCATCGGAAAGACTATGAATTTGTTCTTCCAATGCTTCTATTTTATATGCTAACTTATCACAACGTTTATATTCTTTATATCCAGAATCAAATAATTTTTTTAAACCCATAATCATCTATCCCAAAGGACGAATTCCTTTCTAAAGTATTTCTATAATATAATACACTAAATTTACGATTTTTTCAACATTTAAAACAAAATAAAATAGGGTGTCAAACACCCTATTCTACGGAGAGAACTATTTTGTTTCCGTTTCAATGACGGCATACGCACCATCAGACCTCAAATAAACCACATTGGTTTTTCGAGTCGCTTTATCCAAATATACAAAGAAATCATGTCCCAACATTTCCATTTGGTCTATCGCTTCTTCCGCAGTCATCGGTTCCAAATCCAAATGTTTATCCCGAACAACACGCTCGTCTTTTCCTACCGGAGCCGTTCCCATTGAGCGAATTCCCTGCTTGCTTAATTTGTCCTTCACTCTATCATTATACTTTCTGACTTGCTTAACCAACTTATCGATCGCCCCGTCCAATGCCGCATAGATATCCTCGTCCATAACTTCCGCACGAAGTATGATATTTTTAGCCGGAATTGTAACCTCAACTTTATGATATGCCTTATAAACTTTGCATACAACTCGAGCAGATACCGTATCATAATCTGCCAACAAGCCCTCCAATTTGCTTAATTTTTTAATGGCATACTCTTTGTTGAATTCAGATGGTGTAAACCCATTCTTTCCTACAATTTCTACCCTCATTTAATATCACTCCTTTTCTACTTCCATTATATCATTTATGTAAAGCGTTTTCAATGTATTTTTAAATCTTGTAAACATTTTGTGCTTGTAGTCCTTTTTCTCCCACAACCAAATCAAATTCCACTAATTGACCTTCATTTAAAGTTTTGAATCCCTCATCTAAAATCGAACTATAATGAACAAAAATATCATCATAATTCTCTTTCACGATAAATCCATATCCTTTCTCATTATTAAACCATTTTACTTTTCCTACTAACATACTATTTCCTCCTTGTTGATAGTTTTATCATACAACCGAAAACAAGAGGTTTACAAGAAAAAACGCTCCAAAAAATTCGACTACTTTTTCAACAGAAACGTAAGGATACATAGATTCTTTTCCAACAATCGACTCATCGTATCCAATGCCATTAAATTCCTATCCTTCGTTATATCGATCTCATCGATTAAAAGCACAACATAATCCGTATATCGACACAAAAAATGATACATACAATTATATTCCGATCGATACAACGACCAATTCTTTTTCCCATTTATTTCCACACACTTACAAATAAACCGTTCCAACATAATCTCGGTTATTTCAATAGAAACCGGTTCTATATTTCTTCTCATAAAAAACCTAGTATAATCAAATTGTACTTAAGATTATACAATCTCCTTCTTTAAGGTTTAATTTATAGTTATGAGTACAACA
>CANQDJ010000067.1 GCA_947592005.1 uncultured Anaeroplasma sp. | reverse complement strand
AGAAATATTTATCCACTGTATAACTCTAGGTAAAAAGAAAAGACTGTTAACATTTTTAGTTTGTCAACAGTCTGAAAAATAAAAAAGTTTAGTTTTGATTATACTAAACTTTTTTATTTTTTTTTATTTTATTCCATTTCACGACTTTTATGACAAGAAAAATACAAAATTTGCTTATCTTTGCCGATTTTTTCCACCATAACTCGTTTCATTAACTTCAAATTTTTCTCATCTAATGCCACAAACGGATCGTCCATAAGAATAAACGGCATCTCTGTTTTGAATATATTATCCAATAATGCCATTCGAAAACACAATTCACAAACACATCGTTGACCCGCACTAAAATGTTCTACTTGTTCCAATCTACCATTTACAACGAGTTGAATATTGAAATTTCTACCCATCTCTATTTCATATCCAAACGCATTATTCATCATTTCACTATAATTGCGGAATGACGTCATAACCGGAGAAACATATCTTTCATCTAAATTTTTTTGAGCTTGTTTCAACATGCTTTTTACTGTTTGTAAAATTTCTAACCACCTGTTGTCTTTTTCAATAGATATTTCCAATTCTTCTACCCGTTCTTGATTATCTTCCAATGATTCAATATTGTTTTCAATATCTCGAATTTCATTGTTTATACTATTTAATTCCGCTGTCTTATCTTTAATTTGTTGTTGAAAATTCTCTTGTCCCGTAAAATTCAATCGTTCGGTAAGATTCTTTTCTTTTTTGTAATTTTCGGCTTCTGCCTTTTTTTGTTTGATGTCTTGTTGTAATCTATTCACTTCGGAAACATCTTGATTTACCTTATGGATTTGATCTGTTATCGGAATAGCGTAACGTTCAGAAAACGAATCTAATTGGTTTTTGATTTTACTATGTTCGCTTTCTTTTTTATTTTTTTCTTCGATATACTCTTTATATTCTCTTTCCAAAGCCTTATATTCTATTAGTTCATTCTTCCAATCGGAAAACTTTTTTTCTTTAAAATCTATTCCATATGGATTGCCCATTTTATTTATCTTTTCAATCCAAATAGATTGTTGGTTTTCCGATTCCGAATAATTTCTATCTTTCTCTATCAATCCGGCATACTCCGGAATCTCCCGCATCAATTTTAAAACCGCATCGTCATACAATTCCTCTTTTATCGGATTTTTAAAATATTTCGAAAAAATCATTTCGATTTCTTCTTTCAATTCCTTGTGGGTATTGTCGAATTCCAATTTTTCCTCTGCTTGTTTTTCCCGTCTTCTCTTTATTCTTTGGTAGTTTTCCATTTCCATATCAAACTTCGTGCAATCAGAATCTAAAGAATCTGACCCAATTCCCAATGGTGTCAATATTCCATATATTTTTCTTTTCAGTGTTTCTGTTTCCTCTTCCTTTGGAGTTGCTACTGATCGATCGATTCTCTTTTTCAAATAGAAAAATCCACTCCCCAACGCCAAAATAAAACCCAAAACTATAAGAATAATTCCAACAAGGAACACCACAAAACATAATCCGATTCCCACTCCTAAAGCGATAATGGAAAGTCCACCCAATATATACACACCCATATTTCTTTTCGATTGGCTTGAGGAAATAAAACGATTCTCTTTTTTTAATGTATCATATTCTTTTTTCCAATTCTTTACATTTTCAATTTGTTCTTCTTTGACAAACGAATACGCTTGATATATTCTCTCTTCGTCCTTATTGAATTCTTCTGATTTGAATTCTTTTTTAAATTCTTGTAGATCTTTTTGTAACGTTTTACTATCTTCCGAATCTAAAACATCGGTTTTATATCTATTTTGATATTCTTCCAATTTATTCTTTTCTTCTAATGTTAAAGTAAAATTATGTACTCGTCTTTCATTCTCTTCTTTTTCTTTCATGCCCTCTTCGATTTCTTTAATTTGAGTTTCATCGGGATATCCGTTTTTATATTCCATTCGATATCTTTCTAATTTTTCTTGTTTATCCGCTTTAAACTTTAATTCTTTTAAAGATTCTTCCAATCGTTTCTTATTCTCCCACCAATTTTCCAACTGCTTGATTTCTTCCATAGAGGGATATCCTTTAAAATATATCGTATCGTATTTCTGTAATTTGTCTTGAAGGTCACGAATTTCTTTTTGTTTAGCATCATAGTTTTCCCAACATTCGTTTATACTTTTTTGTTCCAAATACAATTTTTGTTGTTGTTGAAGTTTATCTAATTCTTCTGATAGAATTTTTCGATTTTCATATTTGTTTCCTAAAATATTCTTCATATTTTTTTGTTCGATAATTTGATTATCCAAATCCTTTTTTTGGGATTGTTTTTCCTTAATAATATTATTGCCACGCTTATTATATTCTTTGATTTCTGCGTCCAAATCTTGATCGATTTTTTCATAATCTAATCCTTCTACAGTATCATCGATAATCGTATTCAGTTGTTTTTTTATATCCCCGTTGGATTCCATGATGATTTCTTTAGAAGTAAGGAACAATAACCGTTGAAAAGATTCTTTATTTAATCCCAATAATTCTTCCCCGATTTCTTTTTCACAGACCCATTTTTCATTATCTTTATAAAATATAGTTTCATCTTTAGACTGACTTTTTTTATCAAAATTCCGTTCTATTCGATATGTATGATTTTGATGTTTCAAAATCAAAGTTCCACCATATATTTCTTTATTAAATGGTGCATAATGTATTCGATCTCTAAAACTTGTATTACTTTTATAACTTTCCATTCCATACAACATACTTAAAATAAAAGAAGCCAAAGTGGATTTCCCACTACCATTATCTTCCATAAAAGAATTTATCCCATCATGAAAGGTAAAATCTTTATCTTTAAACGTTCCGAAATTATTGATATGACAAGATATAAGTTTCATCGTTTCACCCCGTTTCCGTTTAAAAAACTCAACCCGACTCGAAGAATTTCTTCTTTCTCTTCCAAATCGGAAGATTGAATAACACGAATAAATTCTCCTCGCAAAGATAATTCGTTTTCATATTGTTCTATATGAATCTTTTGATGTAATTGGTTTTCCACTTTCACATAAAAATAATTCTCCAATGAATTTTCCATAAAATCCACAATATCGGAAGAATCAAAATCAATTTCTCCTTTTAAAATTATTTTTATAATATTATTTTCATCTATATCTTTTAATTGATTGCGAATCATATTTTGAGCATCATATAAAGAATGGGCGTCATCTATAAAAATTTCTCTTTCATAAATTTGTTTAGAAGAAAACGGTATAAATTCCTTTTTCATTAAATGATTTTCTATATCCAACAAATAAAAACCCTTCATTCCGATTTCATCAAACCCTCTACCTTCCAAACAACCGGAATATACTGCTATTCCTCGCGAATCGATCTTTTTTTCTTTTGCTTGATGAATATGACCTAAGGCAAGATAATCAATATTTTTATCGGCTAATTTATTTATATCGATATAATCCTTCCCTTTCGTATCTATATCTCCATGCATAACAACAATATTCCAATCTTCTTTTTTCAAATTCAATGTGGAATATAAAGACTTATGATTCATATTAGACAACTCTATTCCCGTAATACTTATATCATCTATGTGGTAAGTTACC
Organism: uncultured Anaeroplasma sp.; assembly: GCA_947592005.1. GTDB lineage: Bacteria > Bacillota_I > Bacilli_A > Acholeplasmatales > Anaeroplasmataceae > Anaeroplasma. Next base: position 1,803 of record CANQDJ010000067.1, on the reverse strand, counting down.
CATTCTTTATCAAATAAAAATAAATTATCTATTTTTTCTGTATAAGATTCTAAAATATCATGATTGCCTTTCAAATAAAAAAACTTTATTTCGGGATTAGCTTTGATTGCGTTATAAAAAAAGGTTTTATCTTTATTGAATGGTTGATCTTTATCAAAAACATCTCCCGCAAAGATTATAATAGAAACGGCATTGTCATGAGCATATTCTATCATACGACTCAAAGAATTTAAAATATCCGTCTTTCTCTTTCCCCTTATTGCTTTAGGTAAAGAAGATAAACTGGAACCCAAATGTAAATCCGAACAATGTATGATTTTCATTAAAACCACTTCCCTCTTTATTAATTTCATTATACCATATATGCCAAAAAGCGACAAAGAAAATATAAATTGTAAAAAGAAAAAAGTCTAATTCTATTGTTTCCAATACCTTTAGACTTACCGTTTCAAATGGTGCCGAAAATAGGACTCGAACCTACGACCTATTCTTTACGAGGGAATTGCTCTACCAACTGAGCTATTTCGGCATATCTTAATTATACTATATTTTTTTAATTTTTAAAGAGGAAAAGAGCCTATTTTTTTAGGCTCTTTCAAAAAAATCGAATTTTTACTTAAAATATCTGTCCAATAAACCCTTAAATGCTCTTCCGTGTCTTGCTTCATCACGAGCCATTTCATGAACAGTATCATGAATTGCATCTAAATTTAACTTCTTCGCACGAAGTGCCAAATCCAACTTACCTGCTGTCGCACCATTTTCAGCATCTACACGTAATTGTAGATTCTTTTTGGTAGAATCTGTAACAACTTCTCCCAATAATTCGGCAAATTTGGCAGCGTGTTCTGCTTCCTCATACGCAGCTTTCTCATAATAAAGACCAATTTCCGGATAGCCTTCTCTATGGGCTACTCTTGCCATTGCCAAATACATACCGACTTCATGACATTCTCCTTCGAAATTCATTCTTAAATCATTCTTAATGTCCTCCGGAGCATCTTTGGCAACACCTACTTGATGTTCACAAGCCCAATTTAATTCATCTGCCATTTCTTCAAACTTACTGGCAGGTGCCTTACAAACCGGACATTTTTCGGGAGCGGTTTCCCCTTCATACACATAACCGCACACTTTACATACAAACTTTTTCATTTCTAATCTCCTTTTTCTCTTAATTTTGTTGTTGACATTTATGACAAATTCCGTAAAAGGCAAAATCATATTCTTCGATTCTACTGCCATCTTTTAATTCCAATTTCGGCAATTTAAACCCGATTTCTTGCGGTAAAACATCGGTAATCATACCACAATTTCGGCAAACATAATGATAATGATGTTCCTTTATCGTTTCATAAACGTCTTCTTCCTTCAGCTTGACCTTTTTTACTTTATGTTCATTCATCAAAACATCTAAATTACGATAAATGGTCGCTAAAGAAATATCGGAATAATTTTCTTGAATATATCGGATTAAATTTTCAGAAGAAGCGTGTCCCAAGTACTCTAATGACTGATATACAATTTGTCGTTGATTTGTATTTCTTCTTACCATATATCCTCCTTATTAAGAATTATTCTTATTAATATTATAGCATATCTATTTAAGAAGTCAATCCGTTAATCCAATAATTCCAAAATATTATAGTTATCTTATGATAATTTCTTATTAGTTATATTTTGATTATTTCCCATATATTGCAACTCTCAGTTTGTTCATACTATCTTTAAATTGAAGATTTAACACCCCATTTTAGGGGTTAATCCCAAATTGAGGTGTTATATAATTCAATTTGGGATTAA
>CANQDJ010000066.1 GCA_947592005.1 uncultured Anaeroplasma sp. | reverse complement strand
CAGCGGAATTTAGCTCTATTTTTTAATTCTTATTTTTTACAACCTTTGTCAGCGGAATTTACTTTTATAATTAACGATTTTTTATATAAAATTTCCTTATAAAATTTCATTCATATACTGACATATATCTCTAAAATAATCTATTTTATCTCTACCTTGAATTTCCAATAAAATTCCAGTTGTCATATCCTTATGCGTCAACGAAATATTCTTATATTTTTCCAAAGCGATAAATAACTTTATTCCATCTACTTTCTTCTCTTTCTCAAACATAAAACCCAAATATCTTGGATTGGATTTATCGATTTTACAAATCCCCAATTTTTTACAGAAAACTTTTAAAATCTTATCATACATATATAAAATCATTTCTTCATTCACTTTACCAAACCGATCTTCCAATTCCGCAATCAAATCTTTCATTTGTTCCAAAGATTCCAAATGATCTATTTTTTTATGAATAGATATACGAATATCATCATTATCAATATAACTCGGTTGAATCGTTCGATTTACCAAAGGAACAACCAAAGACGCATCTTCTTTTTTCTCCTCTGAAATTTTCTTATGAATTTCCTCGTCTAATATCTTCAAATACATATCCAATCCTACCGATTCAAGAAAACCGGATTGTTCTTCTCCCAATATATCTCCCGCTCCTCGAATCGATAAATCTCTCATCGCAATCTTAAAACCACTGCCCAATTCATTAAATTCCTTAATCGTTTCCAACCGTTTTTCCGCTTCTTCCGTCAAATGCTTTTTCGGTTCATACATCAAATACGCATACGCTATTTTATTCGATCTCCCTACCCTTCCTCGAATCTGATACATTTGGGAAAGACCTAACCGATCCGCATCATGAATGATCAGCGTATTGGTATCCGGCATATCAATTCCCGTTTCGATAATGGTAGTGCATAATAAAACATCATATTCTTTGTCGATAAACTTGGATATAACATTTTCTAATTGATCTTTCGACAACCGACCATGTCCTACGGCAATTCTCGCTTCAGGAACCAATCTTTTCAACTTTTCAGCTTGTGTTTCAATAGATTCAACAAAATTATATAAATAAAAAACCTGACCACCACGAGAAATCTCTCTTTCGATTGCATCTTGAATAATAAGATCATTTCTCTCCATAACATACGTTTGAATCGGATATCGATTTTTCGGTGGTGTTTCTATCATAGATAAATCCCGTATCCCCATAACCGACATTTGTAATGTTCTGGGAATCGGCGTTGCCGTCAAAGTAATACAATCCACATTTACCTTAATCTCTTTGATTTTCTCTTTATGTGTTACTCCAAACCGTTGTTCCTCGTCAACAATCAATAACCCCAAATCTTTATATTGAATTTGATCGGATAAAACACGATGTGTTCCGATTAAAATATCCACACCACCCTTTTTTAAATCTTCTATAATCTTTTTTTGTTTGGGTCGACTTACAAATCTAGATAAAAGTTCTACTCGAATACCGTAATTTTCCATACGATTTTTAAAAGTCAAATAATGTTGTCGTGCCAATATCGTCGTTGGAGCCAACATACATACTTGTTTTCCGCCATACACCGCTTTAAACGCGGCCCGCAAAGCCACTTCCGTTTTTCCATATCCCACATCGCCACAAACCAATCGATCCATCGGTCTTGGAGATTCCATATCCGCTTTGATGGCATCAATCGCCTTTTGTTGATCGGGAGTCAATTCATACTCAAACTCCGCTTCAAATTCTGCTTGTTCCACCGTATCTTCTCCGAAAGCGAATCCCTTTGCCTGAGATCTTGCGGAATAAAGGGCAATCAATTTATCGGATATATCATGAACCCGTTTACGCACTCTCGCCTTGGTTCTTGCCCATGCGGTAGAGCCAATCTCATGAATTTGTACACCTTCCACATCTTTAGAAGCATATTTCATAATATTAGAAATTTGTTCCAGCGGAATATAAAGTCCACTGCCTTTGGCATACATCACATATAAAAAATCTCTTTTGGTATGATTTGTTTCAATCGTTTTAATCCCTAAATATTTTCCAATTCCATAATCATAATGAACCACATAATCTCCAACACATAATTCATCATACTTCGAAATCTTAATTGCGTTTTTATAAATCGATTTATATCTTGCCTTTTTCGGCATATATGCCACATCAAATAAAACCGCTTCGTTTATTAAAATAAACTTTTCATCTACCATTTCCAAAGCAGGATAATTCTGTTTTATCACATTAATACTTCCGAGTTTAACGGACTCCAACCCAACTATTTTATTCAAAAAAATATGATTTTCCAACAAATACTCTTCCAAACGTTTTAACCGCTCTTCATTCCTTATGGCGACCACCAAAACCTTATCGTCTTTCCATTTTATAAAATCATTCATGATTTGTTTAGGATTCGCCTTATATGGTAATACTTCCCTAGTACAAATAGAATAATCTATCTTTCCTATACTTCTTAATCCTTCTATCTGAACATCGGCAGTATTTACAAAAGGATAAATATCGGCATACATAGTTAAATCTATTAAACTATATCCTCCAATTCTCCCACAATATTCATTCAAATCCCTCTTTAACTGTTCATAATTTTCTTTTGTTTTTATAGGATCGATAAAATATGTTTTTTTCTTTTCAACAAAATCAAATATCGTACACATTTCCGTTTCAAAAAAAACCATATATCGAGATAACTCATTTAAATAACTATGATTTTCCAAACGAAATATATCTTTTTCATAAAACTCCTCTTCCAAAGGAGATAATTTATGTTGATCCAAAAAAGAATTTATTTTATTTTTGGCAATATTCCATTCTGTTTCAGAATACATAAATTCCGTTACCGGTAAAATCATTACCTGTTCCGTTTCTTTATTTGAACGTTGCGTTTCCGTATCAAATTCCTTGATACTTTCTATTTCATCTCCGAAAAAATCCAATCGAATCGGATTTTCATATCCCAAAGGAAAAATATCTATAATGGATCCTCTTTTAGAAAATTCCCCTGTTTTTACCGTAGTAAATACCTTTTCATAACCCATTTCTATCAATTTTTTCACTAACATATCCAATTCTATATTCATATTTTTCGTAATTACAAAATGATTCTTCTCCCACTTTGCCTTCGCCATTTCCAACTTGATTGCCCCATGCATATTCATAACGACAATCTTTTTTTGACCTTTCAACAACGTATAAATCGTCTGAATTCGTTCATATAAAAAATCTCCCGTTGTCGCAACAAGTTCCACAGAAATAAGTTCGTCTGCGGGAAAAAATAAAATATCCTCTTCTTTTGCGTATTCCGTAAGAGCGTCATAATACTTTTGGGCTTGAATCAAATTCGGCAAAACAATAAAAATACTACAATCATTTTTATAAAAATCCGTCATAATAAGCATAAAATGAAATGCATCACAACATGGTCCGATACGAACTTGATCTTTATTTAATATATTCTTTACTGAATGGAATTGATAAAAATAATCCCACATATTCATGACTACCCCTCCTACACGCAAAAAAGACCTAGAAAACTAGATCATTTTTTATTATATTTTATTTGTTTCAAAAATTCTCGCAAAATCTGTCGACTATTTTTGTTGTTTTAACCGCCGAATTGCCAATTCGAAAAGTTTCTCATAACTCCGCTCTGTTTCTTCCGTCGAAGCCGAAACAATTCTGGCAGTAATCGTGATTTCGGAATCCGCTTGACCTATCGTAGAGTTTATCGTTTCGGTTACCACTCTCACATCACTGTCCGTAAAAACCATAAACTTATTTCCACCGACTCTGGCTATAACATCTTGAGCGGATAATCCTTGTAATAATGCTTGTGAAATCTCGGTCAATACACGATCTCCCACAATATGTCCGTAATTTTCATTGATTTTATGAAACTCGCAAATATCTATTAAAATCATACTATATTTTTGATTATCCAATAATTTTTCTTTGATACGATCCTTTGCCGAAATTACATTTAATAATCCCGTTAAAACATCATATGAATTGAAATTCTTCAAAATAAGAGAAGCATCTTCATCATTCTCCAAAACCTTACCAATCGCTCCTAAATACTTCGCTTTCGCTTCTTGGCTCCAAACCGCTTGAACAATCATACGGCAATGTTTTACTTTACCGTCTAAATTCATTTCAAAATCAAATTGAACAATAGAATCCTCCGGTTTCGTAGATCTTAATTTGGAAGAAAGCATTTCCAAATCATCTTGATGCATCAACTTCAAAACCCTTGAATTTTCGTATGGTTCATTTACCATAACGTCCAATCCCAACATTTTCGCTCCATAATCGGATAAATTCAACGTATCGGTTACCACTTGATAATCGAATAAAATCTCCGTTGACAAACTATAAAAGAATTGCGTTTTATTTCTTTCTTGTTGTAACATATCAAATATTTTCGAAGAAGAAGAAAGTTCTTGATGTTTGGACAATTCCGCAACGACATTTTGAATATCTTCCATATTTCTTGTTTTGGATTTCACTGCCAATTCGGATTGAATAACATCTTGGCTTTCCTTCAAACATTCCAACAATAAAGGATTAAACGTTCCGCATTCGCCATTCAAAATCATACGCATCGCTTCCACATGAGTATATGCTCTTTTGTATACTCGTTCGCTGGTTAAAGCATCATATACGTCGGCCAAAGATACAATTTGGGCGGAAATCGGAATCTCCTCTCCTTTCAATCCATCGGGATATCCTCTTCCATCATATCGTTCATGGTGCCACCGACAAATTTGATATGCCACTTTAATTAAATCATCATCTTGATCAACCGATAAATCTTTCAACATTTCGGCACCGATAGAAGAGTGCGTTTTCATAATTTCGAATTCTTCTTTTGTTAACCGTCCCGGTTTATTTAAAATCTCATCGGGAATAGCAATCTTACCAATATCGTGTAAAGCCGATGCCATACTAATCAAAGATACATCGGATTGAGTTAAATTATATTGCGTTGTTTTTTGCATTAAAGTTTTCAATAATATCTTAGTTAAAACATTAATATGTAAAACGTGAAGTCCGCTTTCACCATTTCTAAATTCGACAATATGACTTAAAATCGTAATCATCAAACTACTGCTTTTCTCTTTGGCATAAATTTGATCGGCAATCATTTGAACCAATTTCTTCTGTTTCGCATAAAGCATAATCGTATTGATCACTCTTCGATAAACAACAGAAGCATCAAAAGGCCGATTAATAAAATCCGTTACTCCCAATTCATACGCTCGTTCAATCGTAGAATGGGCATTTTCAGATGAAATCATAATAACCGGTGTATTTTCAATCCAATGATTTTTGTTCATTACCGCCAACACTTCAAAACCGTCCATATTCGGCATAACAATATCCAATAAAACAACATCAATGCTTTCTTGTTCTTTTTTTAGAATTTGAACAGCCTGAACCCCATCTTCCGCCTCAATAATATCAAATTCATTTCCTAGCATTTCCGTTAAAATAGAACGATTCATAAAGGAATCATCTGCAATTAAAATCTTATGTCTTTTACCTTCATCTATCATTTTACTTCACCTGTTTTTTTATTATATGTGAATTATATCATAAATTGTCAATTTTAGCAACCAAAGCGTTACTTTGCAAAAATAAATTATAGTTATCTTATGATAATTTCTTAATAGTTATATTTTGATTATTTCCCAAATATAACAAAGGGTGTGGGGAATG
>CANQDJ010000065.1 GCA_947592005.1 uncultured Anaeroplasma sp. | reverse complement strand
TTATACCATAAAATCCAACTATTAATAAATAGTCAAAAATAAATTATTCCATAATTTTTACTTCAAAAAAAGACACCATTTTATTTTTGGTGTCTTTATTCTTTAATTTTTAAGTGTTCCTACTTCAAATGTTTCAATTTCTTTGTCTTTCAATCCTTTAAATTTTACATTTTTTAGAGTCACTTTATTTACATAATTAAAAATTAATCCTTTTCCCTTCATTGGAGATAATCCGTCCATCATAGCCGGCGTTCCGGCTTTCGGATCGACAGCATATTCAAAAGTAACATTTTCAATGTCAATAGATTGAATTGGTTGTTCGGGAAGACCATAAAATGCCCCTGCCGCAACATTTACATTTTTACAATCAATATCTTTGAATACAAACTTACCAAGATAAGGGGTTCTATCATCTATAGGCAACTTTTCTTTAGAATATACATATTCCGTATGTCCGTCCGGATCGCAAAAATAGAACATATTTACAACAAGAGGAGTTAAAACATCTGTCATTTTAATATTTTCAAACGTAATGCCATCTATTACTGCATCTTTTCCTCTACCTCTTCTTGTCTTAATCCTCAATCCACGATCGGTTTGATTAAATAAACATTGAGATACCGTAATATCTTTAATTCCACCGGACATTTCACTTCCCAAAACAATCGCCCCATGTCCGAAATTCATAGAACAATTCCGAATATGGAAAGATTCGGAAGGTTTTTTATATTTTCTACCCATAAAAATCTTCCCTGATTTAATGGCAATACAATCATCGCCAACAGAAAAATATACACCTATAATATCAACATTTTTACAAGATTCCGGATCACAACCATCTGTATTCGGAGAATTTTTAGGATTGATTAAATTCATATCGATAAATTTTAAATTCTCAGAAAAATACGGATGTAAATTCCAAGAAGGTGTATTAGTAACCGTTACTCCTTGAAAAGAAATATTCTTACAATGATTCAAAAATACTCCTCTCGGACGCCATGCTATCCTTCTAGTTCGAACATCAATCCACCAATCCGAATTCGGGGCATTTCCGTCTATTATACCTTGTCCGATTATTTTTACATTTTCAACATTTATACCAGTAATAATGCTTGCGAAACAATCCAACGGATTGCCCTCCCATGAACCTAAATTATATTCATCTTTCTCATCAGTAGTATAAATCATACCTGGTAGAATCGGATAATGATTTCGATCGATGTCCGCTATAATATGTGCATCTTTATCTAATTCTATCGTAATATTGCTTTTAAGGAAAATAGGTCCCGTGTAATAATTCCCTTTAGGAAAATACACTCTTCCCTTATCCGGACAAGATAAGATACAACCCTGTATACAAGCGGTATCTAATGTAACTCCGTCCCCTTTTACACCAAAATCTTTAACATTTAATGTAACATATTCTTCTTCTGTCGTAAATTCCAAACTTTCTTTTGTTTCGCCTCGCGAAATCTCAAGTGTATAGTCTGTAGAAGGGATCAAATTATAAATAGAACAAATATTTTTATTGACTCCTTCCATAATTTTATTCCCATTTAGAAAAACATCATATTGTTTGGTATAAAATACGTCTTGATTATCCAATTCAATAGTAATACTTCTGGAACTTTTAAAGATAATATTAAACATAATTAATCTCCTTGTATTTGTCTTTTATATTGAACTCTTTGAAAAATCATAATTATCAAATTTTTTATCAAAAGGAAAATCCCATCGACAACAATAAAATATAAACCATAAGAAAAGGGTTCAATACCGGCTCCACCTGTCGTTCCGAATGGATCTAAGATTAGTCCATGCATACCCATAAAAACAACAACAAAATATAAAATAATTGAAATTACAAACATATAAATCAAACAAACCAAAAAGGATTTAAACCCTTTCAAATTAATCATATTATATTTAAAAGTGTTGTTTCTTCTGTTATAAAGCAATCTTACAATCGGTCTGACAACATAATTAATAAGTAGAGATAAAAACAATGCAATAAGTAAAACAATCAAAAAACTTTGCGAAATAACCGCAATCGGATCATCTGTTACCGCATCATCAAAATTCAATCCTATATCCGGTCCACCAATAATACTAAAGAAAACGGCAGCCGCAGCTGCCCAATACTTCAGTATGAGGATAATAAGACCGGACGGAACCCTAGATAATTTATCTATTTTATAGGGATCTATCTCCTTTATATCCTGCGTTTTCTTCATTATCTATCTACCTTTTCATACGTTCTGTCATATCTTATAAATCCTAAAATTACACCCGCAATAGAGGTAACGATGGATACAATAACAGACGCAATAGATATATACAAATCTTTCGTATAGAAATTATTTGCTGTTCCAATCTTGTTCGCATTAAGCAATGAAAGATAGAAGAAAATAGAATATAAATATAATGCACCGCAAATGACAATTAAGGAAGTTGTGATTGTTGCCAAAACAACAGATCCCAAGTTCTTTTTAGAAGACATTGTAACCGCTGTAAAAATATTTAAAATACCGAACAATACCATTAAGAACAAAACAAGTGCAGAGAAATCAAAAGGTTTCAAATAACTTACTTGCACAATTTCCTCTTTTGCTTCATCAAAATGAGCGGTAGTAAATGACATTTGGGTAACAACGTTTGCGTGGAATGTTAAGAAGAAACCCAAGAATATTCCGGGAATCGCAACTAAAATTCCAGCAAGTTTCATATTATTATATTTAAAAGAGGTTCTAAAATCATACCATAAATTCTTTAGGTAAGTAACGAAATATGATAAAGCACCTTTCTTTTTTCCTTCATTTTCCGGTTCTTTTAATTCTTCGTTTTCCATAATCTATACCTCCTATCGAATTCTCATTGTCGTTTCAATATCAAAGAAATGAACTTTTTCCATATCGAAACAAGCATGAATCTTTTTATCTACGATTTCTTTTCTACTATAAACCTTAGCAATTATTTTTTCATCACCGATATTACCATAAATTAAGTTGTAAGCCCCTAAGAATTCCACATAATCGACATCAATATCGAACTGAGATCCTTTATTTTTACTTAACATTGCATCATCGATAAAAATATACTCAGAACGAGAAGCCATAATTACTTGCTTTCCAGCATAATTTTGTAGAATTTCACTTTGATGTTCGGTTAACTTAAACTTTAATCCAGAGATATGTTCAAAGTATTCACATTGAGCATCAATTACACCATTGGAAAAATTCATAGGTGGTGTTCCGATAAAGCCGGCAACGAATAAATTTTCCGGTTTATCAAACATTTCCTTCGGCGTAGCAATTTGTTGAACATAACCATCTTTCATAACTACAATTCTAGTTGCTAAAGTCAATGCCTCGATTTGATCATGTGTTACATAAACGAATGTTGCATTCAATCTTTCATGTAATTGCATTAATTCCTTACGCATAGAACCACGTAATTTAGCATCCAAGTTAGATAGAGGTTCGTCTAATAAGAATACAACCGGATCACGAACGATTGCACGTCCGCAAGCAACACGTTGACGTTGACCACCGGAAAGTTGTTTTGGTTTACGATTCAAATAAGGAACCAATCCCAAAATTTCTGCAGCCTTCATTACTCTCGCATGAATCTCTACCGGATCAACTTTACGAATAGTAAGAGAGAATGCCATATTATGATATACTGTCATATGTGCATACAATGCATAGTTTTGGAAAACCATGGCGATATCTCTATCCTTTGGTGCAACATCGTTTACTCGTTTACCATTGATAATTAAATCACCAGATGATATTTCTTCCAAACCAGCAATCATACGAAGTGTCGTTGATTTACCACAACCGGATGGACCTGCTAAAACTATAAATTCGCCTTTTTCAATTTCGATGTTAAAATCATATACCGCATGGAAGCCATTTGGATATACTTTGTTGACATCCTTTAAAATCACATCAGCTGACATATCAGTACCTCCAAATTATAATTTTTCTTTAATGCTATCCATATAGGTAGATAACTTTTTAGAACGCATGTATCCAATAACACCAGATACAATGAACAATGCAGCGGCCGCCGCCATAAATACTGTCGCAAAAACTCCTCTAAATACACCACTATTTGGTAACCATGCTATCGCATATTCACTAGGAGTAACAACAGCTCCTGTTTGTACACCACGCATTAAATTCAATGGAACCCAAAAGATACGCAAAGCACAAATTGCACCTAAAACAATCAACGCAATAGATCCTTGCATAGAATATGCTTTTGATTTTTCACAGCAAAGGAAACCAACTAATAGAATTGCAATATTTAAAAGAATCTTTACTAAAACCAATGGTTTATTGACTGCCATACTGTTAAGAGCAACGAATGCTCCCATTACACTGCATAAGATTGCTAGAAATCCTAGCATATATGATAAGCTATTCGGTCTATAGCGCATCATTTCAACTTTGTTTTTACTATTTTCCAAATCAGATACGCTATCTAAAGAATTGTTATTTTCCAAATTATTGACCATTATTCTCAGCCGCCCTTCTAATTATTTCGTTTCTTTCTTCCGTATTGCTTAAATATCTTCTAACTGCATAAACAATTACAGCAATAGAGAATATTGCAACAATAGCATAAAGAACTGTAAATAATATAAATGTTACGTTGTTGCAAGGTTGAGTGTTCTTAATAAAGTCTTCCGCACCCTCGGCAATAATTTTTGCCTGATTATCCGGATCTTGAATTACAGCCACTTCATTAAACAATTTTGCATTTTCATTAAATGTTCCCATTAATATAAAGTTTTTAACCATGACAACAATGGTAAATATAAATGTAATAAGCGGAGCAACAATACCACAAATTAAATTACTTTTATAATATATTCTTCTGCTATGATTTGCACAAATCAATAATGCAGCAAAAGAAACCAAACCAACTACAGCCAACCAAACAATCATCGTATTCAATATTGACATATCCGCTTGAAAATTATAGATAATAAATTTGAATGTATCCATATTTACATCGTTATGTTGTGCCGCAAACCAATCGAATAATTCACGATTTGTCGCTTCTGTATCGGCTTTTTGCGAAGTTGCTGTAATCACAACTTGTTTATTAGCATCAAGTGTATAATATACGTGGATATGTGCATAATTGGTCATAAATACCAATGCTGCTAATAATACCACAAAAAATAATACACCATAAGCAAAATACAATAATTTTGCTTTATTTTTGAAAAGTTTACTCATTTTGACCTCCTACAAAGTCAAATTGTGCCATAGGGCACATAGCATGAACTATGCGCCCATGGACAATCATCATATTTTTTTTACTTATTTAATGAAGCTTGATATACAGATAAATAATTTGTATTCTTTGTTGCTATTTGTCCTTTAACTGTCGCTAAAGTATATGGATTACTTAATTTATCTTGACCTAAAGTCATTGAATCATTAGCACCATTAATAACATAGCTTACCCAACCTGTTGCTGTTGAAGCACACTTATCTGATGCCCAAAATGCAGTTAATGCAGCATAAGTATTTTGGTTTGCTGTTGAAATTGATGGCCATCCAGCAGATGGAACAGAAGAATCCCAAGATAATTTTCCACCTTCATACTTATCCAATAATGAACTTACAACTACACCTTTAGCAACGGCTTGCTTTAAGTAAGTTAAACCAATTTGAGCATATGAATTTGTTGCTTGAGTATCCAAACCTTTAGAACGAACACAACCGATACCATGAGTTGCACCGATATAATCACGCATAAATGTCCAGAAGTCAGTGTTGCTATTACTAATCATTGCTTTTAATGCAGGAGAGAACATAGGAGTAACTTCACCTGGAACGATTGTATCAGACAATTCACCCCAATATGCTTGTGGACCAAAGTCTTGGATCTTAGAACCCATATCACTGAATAGATAATCCATTAAACGGCAAGCACCCTTAACATTATCAGAAGTTGCAGGAATACACCAAGAAC
>CANQDJ010000064.1 GCA_947592005.1 uncultured Anaeroplasma sp. | reverse complement strand
TAATTGAATTATCCACATAAAAAAGACAAACCCTTAGTTTCATTTCAAAAAAACTAAGGATTTGTCAACAATCTGAGTATGACTACTTTTTCAAGTGGTCATCTTTTATTATGATAATTAAGATAATTATCACAATAAGAGTGATTAGGTATTCCACCTAATCCTCCTTTCTTATCCGTTCAATGAGTTTCCTCATACGAATAAAAAAAATTCTTGTTCATTTTTTCCTCCTCATGATGTGTCTTTCGACACCACTAATATGATACCATAAAAAAGTGGCTTTGTAAAGCCGTTTTTTGATATTTTTTGTTTTGAAAAATAATGAAAAATAAATATATTTTAAATGAAATTTTATTCCATTTTTGATAAAAATTTTATATTGAAAATTTATTCCATTTTTGATAAAAATTTTATATTGAAAATTTATAAATAAACGATTCAATCTTTTCTTTTTATTTCTTTATGTTCTTGATTTTATTTTTTTTATTGTAAATTGTAAAAAAAAGAGATATAATGTATATATCATTGAGGGGAGCCTATTATGGCTGAGAGGATAAGGATCGACCCTTAACCTGATCTAGGTAATGCTAGCGTAGGAATAATGTGAAAACTTTATTTCTTTTTAAGCATGTCCTAGCGGACATTTTATTTTTTTAAAAAGGAGAAATTATGGAACAGAAAAAATTTTCAACAAAGGCACTTGCCGAAGTCGCAATCTTTGCGGCACTGGCGTTTGCCTTAGATGCACTTCAGGGCGGTATCTGGAAAGGTGCATTTCCGAACGGCGGTTCAATAGGAATCGCTATGGTACCTATTTTTATTATCTCTTATAGAAGAGGATTGTTGTCGGGGATATTGTGTGGGTTTATTGTAAGCCTTGTGCAAATGCTCGGCGGAATTTATATCATTCAAGGAAAGACTTTAGACGGTGCTTTTCTACAAGCGGCAGGACCATTTATCCAAGTATTGTTGGATTATGTATTGGCATATACGGTTGTAGGATTTGCAGGGTGTTTTGCCTCTTTGTATAAGAATTCCCAAGCCAAAGGGCAACAGATTTTATGGATTGTTGTCGGTTGTTGTGTCGGTGGACTATTAAAATATGTTTGTCATCTTTTGGCAGGTATTTGGTTCTGGCCGGGCGAGATGTGGGGAATCGGTGGAATCGGATATTCTTTCTTGTATAATGGATTGTATTGCATACCAAATATCATTATTTGTACGATTATTATGGTTATTTTAGGAAGATTTTACCCACAGTTTTTACGTATGGAAGAAAATGAAAAAGAAGTAGAGAAGGAGGAAACGGTGAATGAAGAAGATACTACAGAATAAAAATTTATTAAAATATTGTACTGTTTTGGTTATTGCCGTAGTTTTGGCGATTGTATCGATTGTGTACTTTGTTCAAAGTTATTCTTTCTATAAAGACGAATGGGGAACGGATATATCTTTTGATACCGATTCGATTGTGTTCTTTTTATCGGCTATTCCTTTAGGTATTTATGGTGGATATGGGTTATATGCCGAAGAAAAAGGAAAAGATATGAATATGGTGTTTTATAGTTGTTTTATGATTGTTTTTGTATTATTGTCTTTTTATCCTTTAGGTATGTTTTTTAAAGGACTTGCGAAAGGAAAAGCATATACAGAGATTCAATCTTATCTTTATATGGGTATATTATCTTTGGTAGTTTTAGTTTATTTGGGATTTTCTTATTGGTTAGATAAAAAAGAATAAGAATATAAAGTGAATAGAAGAAAGAGGATTGGAAATTTTCAATCCTTTTTTTCATATAAAATATCCATACAAAATATCGAAAAAAATCAAATATTGACAAAACTATACGGGGGGGGGTATAATAGAATTATTAAGAAAGCGTTTTTATAAAATATGAATATGATGAGGTGAGTTTATGAAGAAGAATATAATTTTTTTAGTAACGATTATGACTATATTCTTTTCTTTTCTCTTTGTTAACAGATACTTTAAAGAGTTAGGAGAAATATTACAACCTTCAGAGGTGGAAACGAAGAAAGTTGTTTATAATCCGAATCCTGAATTTCAAGTAGATGGTTTGTATGAAGACGAAGAAGGTAAATTTAGTTATAGAGCAACTTCTGAAAATACACTTTCTATTGCTGGTAAAGGATCTAAATTTGACGAGTGGTATAAAGAACAATTAAAAATTTGGGCTGAAAGTGGTGATCATGATGAAACCACAATTTCCCTACTACCAATTTATTTGGCAGATGCTCCTCGTATAGGTGCATTCCGTCAAGATTATGGGGACCAATGGTTTGAGGTGAAAGATTATCCAGATGGAGGACTTACTATAACTAGCATAGATGACAATGCCTTTTATGGTGATTATATTATGGCAGAATTTGAATTGCCTAATACTATAACTAAAATAGGAGATTATGCTTTTGCTGGCAATGTTTGGATAACTATTGCACCATATTTTTTTTCAGGTGATCTTGAGATAGGACAATATGCTTTCTCTGATATGAGTCTTCAAAATGAAATCTTTAGTAATTATCGTGACGATATGGAAGAGCATTTTGGCTATGCGTTATTTAATGGATATAATGATGAATTAAACGCAAAAATGTTTGATATTCGATGTAGTGGAAATTTAACCCTTGATGGTTATTGTTTTCAAGATAATAAACTAATTTCTGATGTTGTTTTCAATTCTTATAATGATTTAAGCACAATACCAGATTATATGTTCAGTGAGGCCGAACAATTAAAAACCATAAGTTGGGAATGTTCAGACTATGGTGGACGAGCGGATTATGAAGATATTCCACAATATCCTATTACGACGATTGGAGATCATGCATTTGAAGGTTGTGTCAAATTAACTACCATACCTGCAGAATTAAGTAATTTAACATCTATCGGAGAGTCTGCATTTGAAGGTTGTACCTCTTTGAATTTAGGAGATAGATATTTTGTATGGAAAAATCAAACATTAGGAGATAGGGCATTTTCTGATACCAACGTGAATATCATCGTTTTAAACGAAATGTTAGAAGATCCAATAGATGTAGGGAATGCAAATGTAATTGTAAGAAATGATTGTTTGGATTATTATCAATCTTTATTTACTAGTTCTACTGCACTAAAACCATTGATAAATCCGTCAGTAAGTGATGTTTATCATGGGTACACAGTTGATAGAATTACTATAGATTCTTATTTATCAACTATTATTAATTCCCCAATTAGTGAGTATGGAACATTGGATTGGCCTACTTCGGACGAATGGTATGACCGAGATAAACAATTTTGTATTGGTAATAGTAAAACTTGTTGTTTGAAATTTGTTGGAAATGAAGGGACAATGTTTGAAGATTTTGAATTTATTTTCGACTGGGAAATTCCTGAAATTAAAAAATCAAGCATTGAAATTGAAACCTTTTCTCTAAATATTTCATATGGAGATACGGGTTCTCCTTCAACCCGTATCAACATCAAAAAAGGTGCTTTAAAAATTTATGATGATAACAGCATTAAAAATGCTTTGACCTATTCATATGAAAAGGGCGGTTCTTCCTACACTGATACTTCTAAATTAAGTGTAGGTGAATATAGCATTGTTGTAAGTTTAAGTTCTACATTTTCTACCTATTATGATATAACTTTCACTAATGGTACTTTGACTGTAAATAAGAGAGTTGTAAAAATAACGATAAAAGACGCAAATAGTATATATGGTAGTGATACAAATTCCACTTCGAATTTGAGTAGTTTATGGGAATATACAGAGAGTTCAGAAAGTTCTCATTTTGTTGGACCACACGATGCCCCTACGATTACCACAGAAGCCGTTAAAACGGGAAGTACATATAGTGATGTAGGATATTATCTTATAAAGGCTTCTTTGAGTAGTAGTTTGAGTGGAAGTTATACATTGGAATGTACAGGTAATTTTGATGATACTTTTGTCGGACAACATAGTGGAGAAATAAAGAGTATCTATACTCAAGACGATTATAATAAGACCGGTATTTATGAAATTAAAAAGGCGACGATAACTTCTCATTTGCCGGAAGAATTGGAGTATGATTATCATTCTGATATTGAACATACAATTCAAATAAAAGAAACGTTAAGTACGAATGGAAATAAGTCTATGGATTTTGAAGGTAGTGTAACCTTTAATAACGCAGTGATTTCCTACAGTCAATTATTTGATTATGCGGGATTTAATTATGATTCTATGAAGAATCAAATATCTTATCAAAAAAATCCACATAAATTAAAAGATGTGGGAGATTGGATTATTTGTTATAAGATAGAAGCACCGAACCATGAAACGCTTGAAGACTATATCCATGTTACAATCAGTACGGAATATGTTCGTATCGTAATCGATGATTCCAAGCCATTACATATTACTTATGGAGATAAGACTCCGATTTCTCAAGAGTTATTCGATATGATTATGAATGGAAATATTATTACAAAAATCTATCGAATGAATGGACAACAAGAAGAAATAATACCTTTACAAGATCCAAGAGTTGCCCAATTTTTGAAGTTTACTTTGGATATAGGAAGTGATACTACCAATTTAACGTATAAAGACGGTGGATATGTAGTACATGAAGTAACCAATGATACACAAAATCCTGATAATATTCGATTTGTCATTGATGATGGAAAGACAATTAAATTGTATGTAGATAAAAAAGAAATTACAGCCGCCGATATTGATTGGGGCGACGCAAGTATCTATCAACAAGTGTTTAGTGGTGGACATGATGAATATGGTCATAAGCACCCGAAGCCGACGATAAAGAGTTCTGCCCTAATTGGAACTAGAGTTAGTTTGAAGATAGAAATATATGATTCTAAAACTACGAAAGTAGATCATGGTATTGATGTCGGAACTTATACAATTAAAATTGTCGCAATCGAGGGACAAGATGGGGCAAATTATAAATTGCCGTCTGTTGAAATTACCAAGTCATTGGAAATCACAGCGAGAACGATAACGATTAATTGGGCGGAGGACAACTTTGTCTATACCGGAAGTACTCAAACTATTAAGGTTACATATACGAATGTTGATGGTCAACTTATCGATATGAAAGTAGTGATTGATGGTGGTAAAGATTTTAAAGATTGTGGAACATATACCGTTACGGTAGATTTTGCTCAAACAACCACCAATTATAAATTACCAACTGTAGTAACAAATACATATCATATTAAGAAGGCCACTGGTGTAGCGAAAGCCCATGCGGATATAACGGTGGTATATAAAGATGGATTGTCATTAAAAGATTGTAAACTAGAATACGGATATCGTTGGGATAATGATGCTACTTTATTATATGTAAAAAATAGTGGAACTACATATAAGGCATACTATCATCAAGATGATAATCATGAAGATGCGGTAGTTATGGTTAAAGTTATTATCGAAAAGGGAACATATAGTGGTATAACCCATGATGCAATAACGGTAATTTACGCACCAAATTGCACAAAATTATCCGATATAACATCTAAATTAAGTTCTGAATTTTATAAATGGAAAACCGATAATACGCCATTAAAAATCGGAACAAATAATTATGCGGCAATATATAATGCGGATAAGGATAATTATAATGATTTTGAATTGGAAATTAGTGTAATGGTAAATAAGGGAACACATAGTGGTATAACATATAATCCGATAACGGTAACTTACGCATCAAATTGCACAAAATTATCCGATATTTCTTTGAATCAATATTATAGTTGGAAAGTTGGAAATACGGCATTAGAAATCGGAACGAAGACATATAAGGCAATATATAGTTATAATTCCGCTTACTATAATGATCTTGAAATAGAAATCAGTGTAACGGTAAATAAGGGAAAATATAGTGATAAAACATATGATCCGATAACGGTAACTTACGCACCAAATTGTACAAAATTATCCGATATTTCTTTGAATGATTATTATAGTTGGAAAGATGGAAATACGGCATTAGAAATTGGAACGAAGACATATAAGGCAATATATAATGAAGATTCCGATCATTATGAAGATTTTGAATTGGAAATTAGTGTAACGGTAAATAAGGGAAAATATACGGATATAAGTCATAAGGATATGGTTATCG
>CANQDJ010000063.1 GCA_947592005.1 uncultured Anaeroplasma sp. | reverse complement strand
CCACTTTTCGACCACATATCATTTTTGCATTAAAAAATCGAACTAAAAAGTTCGACTAAAATACAAAATGGAGCAAGCGGCGGGAATCGAACCCGTACTATCAGCTTGGGAAGCTGAAGTTCTACCATTAAACTACGCCTGCAAAAACATTTGGTGTGGGTAACGAGATTTGAACTCGTATGTCATAAAACACTACCGTCTGAAAGTAGCGCGTCTACCAGTTCCGCCATACCCACATAATCTATCCTTCAACATTTATATTTTTATAAATGACATTATCTATGGCGTGTCTGATGGGACTCAAACCCACGACCTTAACCTTCGGAGGGTTACACTCTATTCAACTGAGCTACAGACACAGGAATGAATAAAGGACACCATGTGTCCTTTTTTAGTTTTCAAGTATGGTGACCTGTATGGGATTTGAACCCATGAATGTTGCCTTGAGAGGGCAATGTGTTAACCATTTCACCAACAGGCCAAGGCATGATTATCTTCGCAAATATAATCATACCATATTTTATTTTTTTTTCAAGTTAAAAGTGGCGTAAAGTTTCATTTATTCTTGAAATCACTTTTTCTTTTCCCAATATTTGAATCACACAATACAAATTCGGAGAATTTTTTCTTCCGCTTAATGCAATTCTTAAAAATTCGGAAACATCACCCACATGACCTTTATACGCTTCTTTATCCTTCTTCCAAACTTTGATATTATCGGCAAAGCCATGTCTTACCGAAAGTTCTTTGATAGAATTAAACCATTCTTCTTCATTCAAACTCATATCAATATGATCTCTATAATCTATTAAAACTTCCCGAATTACATTTCGATCCATCAACGGATTCCATTCCATCTTCGTTTTATCTATCGCTTCATATACATCATCATAAAAGAAAGATATAATAGGATAAATATCCGAATATTTTGCGTAATCTTTTCTTGGTTTTTCTTTTTCTCTTTCGATATTCAAAATAGAAATAAAGAATTCCTCATTCTCTATAATCTTATCATAGAATTCCTTATGATAAACCTTAGCCCATTCTTTTACTTCTTCGCATAAAACATCTGCCTTTTTATAAGCCATTCTTTCTTTGGAAATGTTGGCTACCTTAGCCAAATCAAATAAAGCACCATCTAGCGACATCTTATCAAAAGACAATTTAAAATCA
This sequence comes from uncultured Anaeroplasma sp., assembly GCA_947592005.1. Lineage (GTDB taxonomy): Bacteria > Bacillota_I > Bacilli_A > Acholeplasmatales > Anaeroplasmataceae > Anaeroplasma. The sequence goes on along the minus strand of CANQDJ010000063.1, from coordinate 5,092 downwards.
TAAAAATTTTTATCTAAATTAACTTCTCTCCATGCTTCATAATTCGAATTGGCAATCGTCAACAAATACTCTATAAATCCGTACTTTGGATACCCCTGTTCAAGGAAAAAACTTACTGCTGCTTCTTCATCTTTTCGCTTTGACAATTTTCTTCGATTTCCATTTTCTACCTTCATAATTACCGGTAAATGGGCATATTTTGGGCGTTCAAATCCCATTGTGTCAAACAATTCCAAATGGATAGGTAAACTAGATAACCATTCCTCCCCACGAGTAACGTGAGTCGTCCGCATAAAATGATCATCTACCAAATGAGCGAAATGATATGTCGGCAATCCATCGGATTTCAAAATAACAATATCCTGATCATTCTCTGTCAACTCCAAATCGCCTTTTATTTCGTCATGGAAAAAGATTTTATTATTATGATTTCCCATTGATTTAAAACGAATAATATATGGTTCTTTATTTCGAATTCTCTCCATTGCCAACTCTAATGGATAATCTCTGTATTTCGCATATTTACCATAATACCCCGGTATTTCTTTATTGGCTTCTTGCATTTTCCGCATTTCATTTAATTCTTCCGCACTGCAAAAACAAGGATACGCTCTACCAATTTGAATTAAATGTTTAATCACTGTATTATAAATTTCAGAACGTTCAGATTGTTTATAAGGCCCATATTCTCCACATTCCTTAGAATCGGAAAAATATCCTTCGTCCGGTATAACATCAAATACTGCAAGTTGCTCTAACAAAGACTCTCCGGAACCGGCAATTTCTCTTTTGGTATCGGTATCTTCTAACCGAATATAAAAAACTCCTCCACTTTGTTTGGCAAAACGAGATGATACCAATGAAGTAAATAAACTTCCCGTATGAAGAAATCCCGTCGGAGATGGGGCAAATCTTGTAACCATCGCACCTTCTTTTAATTTTCTAGGCGGATACTGTTTTTCCAAATCTTCTACCGTTTTGGTTATATTCGGAAAAATCAAATTTGCCAACTCCTTATATTTTTCCATACTAACGCCTCCAATTCTTTTTTTATTATAAAATAAACACCCTATAAAATCAAGAAAAAAGGGCAAAGCCCTAACTGATTATAGGCAATATGAACCTTATACTTTTTTCTTTTTCCTATCTTTAGGTAGTTTGATTGTTTTACAATTTAATTCCTATGTTATATTCCTTTTTAAGTTCAAAACATAAAGTCGATTTCCCAATTTGTCTTGCCCCTATTACAAGCGTGACAGGATAAGATTTAATATTCCTTAATAAAACAGCCTTAATTGTTCTTTTTAACATATATTATCATCTTCCTTTTTCATATTATACTATTTACAAAAAGGGAATGTAACTCCCTATTTGTAGAAATTTTGTTAATTTATAGTTATCTCATGATAATTTCTTATTAGTTATATTTTGATTATTTCCCAAATATAACAACTCTTTCTATTCCATCAGTTATCTTTAAATTGAAGATTTAACACCCCATTTTAGGGGTTAATCCCAAATTGAGGTGTTATAAAAAAACAAGCCTTAAAAGCTTGCATCAATTAATATAAATTATTAAATGGATTCATTGGATTTACCATACCTTGATACCTCTATCTGTGGTTATTTGTGCCATAGATTACCCTATACTTTATTTCTATAGTTACTAAACATTTATTTACTCATTTTCTATTTAATAAAGTATACCATTTACTTTATTTATACTAACATAATTCTATGATAGTAAAATTTTTTCTGCATTTTTCAAATTATTTTAGTGTATTCTTTCCATTTAGCCAACAATTCGTTACTGTTTTAAAGAATTCTTCGCTCCATAAATCTAACTTAGATGGTTCTACTATGAAACTTATGACATCTTCTTTAGCATGCTCATAATTAATCTCTTCAAATCTTTGAAACAGTAATTCTTTTAAATCTTCTAATGTAAATTCTTTTGATGACTCCCATTTTTTTGATTCTATTAAACGTTCTTTTAAGTGTGTTAGATTTGGATTTATTTTCTTAGATATATAAAATAGATAATCATATAAATCTCGTCCCTTTACTCTTTGCTTCCAATCTCTACATAGTAAAGCATGAATTTTTCCTGCAAAGAGTGACTCCTGATCGTAAACTCTCACTTTGTAAGGAGATGGAAGCAATCCATATTTAAACTCAAAGGTAGCACCTAAAGGAGGTTTTATATCAATTTCAAATTTGATTTTAATTACTTCTTCCTTTTGAATAAAATTTGAAACTTTAGAATTTGCTTCTATTAGCATAATATGCTCTAATGTATTTCCCTTTAAAAATGCAGATTGAATATTAGACATCTTTGTTTTATCCTTTATTTGCATCTTAAAAGAAAAGCCATATAATTTAAAAGTGTCATCTAGAATCTTAAAATATTTTGATAAATCAAAATTTTTCTCTTCAATTAAAGAAAAATCCAGATCCTCACTGAAACGATCTAACCCATAAAATATTCTTAAAGCTGTACCACCATAAAATGCTGCATACTCAAAAAAATCACTTCGTGCAAGTGCAGATAATGCAATTTCTTGAGCAATCTCTTTTAATGCATTGACATAATCCTCTTTGGACTGTAATTGATATTTGCTTATCATTTGGGATATGAGTGAATTCATTTCAAACCCTCCAACATTTTTTTTAAAAAGTTTAAATTTTTCTTTTTATACAACGGACATAAATATAGAATATCCTCTTTATTTAAATTATAAAATGCTTCTTCATCTATTCTTAAATTTACAAATAATAATTCCTTTAATTCTTTTACTGAATAAACTGGTTTTTTTTTATACAATAAATCACACAAGGCTTTTTCGGGAGTGGCCATTAAATACGTATACCCCTCTTCTGTAATATTTTTTACTCCATACATATAAACCTGTACAGGTACATCTTGATAAAGATAATTCCCAAAAATTGTTTCGACTTTTTTACTATGCTCTTTTAAAGAAGTTGCGGCAGTATATGTATATGCTCTTTCAGGAATTAAGCCTGCAACGGATAACACATATTCAAAAGATAAGTATGCATTGGGAACAATATATGAAACCAATCTATATCCTAAAGCATCTTTATTGTCCTCATATAATCCTCTAACTATTGGAAACAGCCTATTATTCTTCACTTCTGTTTGAATTTTAATATGTGGTGTTTTATACGCTCTATATTTCAAATACAATTCTTGTGTTGAATATATCATTTTCCTCACCCAATTATGAGTATATAATAATTCATATCGCAAATCAATAAGTTTTTTGATATTTATAAAAATTTTATAGTTATATTTTGATTATTTCCCAAATATAACAACTCTTTCTATACCATCAGTTGTTTCTACTATCTTTAAATTGAAGATTTAACACCCCATTTTAGGGGTTAATCCCAAATTGAGGTGTTATAAAAAAAACAAGCCTTAAAAGCTTGCATCATTTAACATTAATTATTAAATGGATTCATTGGATTTACCATACCTTGATACCCCTGCGGCCCATAATTCGGAAATGGTGTATCTGTGGTTGGTTGTGCCATAGGTTGAGCATACATAGGTTGTTGCATAAGCGGTTGCCCTTGTACGTATTCATCAATATAAACATTTTCGGAAGAAGTCGAATATGTAGGTATATTGATATGACGCTTTATACAATTATTAACTACATGTGTATGATAATTTATATAATGCGGAACATCTTGAACATTGCACGTTTGAACAACTTGATTGCATTGTTGACAAGTCGGAACAGCACATCCGCAACAAGAACCATCATTTTGATTCATCATTTGACCTTGATAAAACATAAATTAACCCTCCTCAGTGTTAATATATGTATTTCTATTTCAAAACAATAGGCTCTTACTTATTTTCTTTGATTCGCTTATACTGAAAATAGCACATAGGAAGAAGTCCTATAAAAGTAACAAGTTGTATCCAAAGATAACTTTGCCAAGAAAAGAAATGGATTTGTTCCATAGAAAACAATATTAAAAAGCCGATGATAAAGAGTATCGTCGATACTATTTTATAATTCTTTCCTTCTTTTATATCCATTAATCCATTTTTCTTCCTGTTATAAACATATAAAACAATAAATAAACTTCCCCCTAAAGCCAAATAAAGACATAATGCCAAAACGGGAATCAATAAAATTCCTATTAAAATATAAGCAATAACTCTTCCTGCTTTCACAACAAATCCCTCACTTTAATAAAAAAGCCTACATTGATGTAGGCAATCTTTTTAATCTCTTCTTGACGCAATAATTAACATTAAAAGTCGAACAATTTCCAAATAAATATAAATTAAACTTACCATCAATCCCAAAGCCACACACCATTCTGCCCCTTTGGATGCTCCGGATTGAACCACATATTGTGCTTCTTGGAAATTAAAAGATAATGTTATTACACCATATATTAATAGAAACGCTTCAATAAAAATCATAAGTCCCATATATGCCCCGATATTCATAAAAAACGATCCTATTATCGAAAACATTATCAAGGCAATGGCTCCCAAACTGAAGGCAAAAGCAAATTTTCGAAGTGTATTAGTTACCCTTAATATGCCTGTTGCGAAAAGAGTAAGCATTATCAAAAAAATAATCAAAGTGGAAAATACGGCAATAATGGAAATATTGGTATCCGGAAAGGCATATTTCAAAACACAAGCCAAACTTCCCAAAAACAGCCCTTCACAAACAGAATAAATAAAACTTGCATATTTAGCCGCTCGTTCACTCATACGGCCAACCAAAACACTGATAAACCCTACAAATACGGAAACCATAAGTATAATATAAAACGTATTGGCATTCCCCGTCATTATAATCTCTGGCAACGCAAAAGCGATAAATCCGGCAACTAACGTTGTTATTGCCAATAAAAAGAATGTTTTAAAACAAATTCCTTTAAAGGTAGCACGCTCTGCTTCATCATAATACATTTCTCCCGTTTGAATATTCGAAAATAACGGACTTTGTTTCATTTTTTTCCTAGTATAATCAAATTGTACTTAAGATTATACAATCTCCTTCTTTAAGGTTTAATTTATAGTTATGAGTACAAC
>CANQDJ010000062.1 GCA_947592005.1 uncultured Anaeroplasma sp. | reverse complement strand
ACATCTTCGTCCAATCCTTTTTCTTGGGCTTGGGCCTTCAATATCTCATACCGATGTTCTCTTTGGGCTCCCGTTGTGATTTCGCAACCTTTCCAAATCAAATCATATCCACAAGGAACACCCTTTTCATCTCTCATATGATAGAATGCTCGACATTCTTTATCATACCCCGTAATAAATAAAAATTCATGTCCGAATTTGTCCATCGATAATCTTTGACACAATCTTTCTCCTTCGGTAGTCAAATCTTTCTTCTCTTCTTCGGCTACTTTATATCCGTACCGTTGTTCTAACTCCTTATACACTTCATGTAAATCCATTCTCGGAAACGGCAATGTAGGTACGACAATATCGATATCATAAACTTCTTTGATTTCTTCTCCGTATTTTTCTTTTACTTTTGTTAAAGCATAAGTAAGCATTTCTTCTTCTAACCGCATTACATCTTCATAGGATTCGATATACGAAAACTCCAAATCAAAACCCGTAAACTCGGTAGCGTGTTTTCTGGAGGCAAATTTTTCCGCACGGAATACCGGCCCGGATTCAAAAATCCGTTCAAAACCGGCAGCCATCGCCATTTGTTTATAAAACTGTGGAGACTGTGCCAAATACGCATTTCGATCAAAATACTCCACTTTAAATACACCGGCTCCCGATTCGGATTCCGCACCAACCAACTTCGGAGTATGAATCTCTATAAAATCCCGTTCCGTCAAAAACTCTCGACATGCCCCGATAAAACAAGACTGCGTCTTAAACATCAACGTATTCTTATCCGTTCTTAAATCAATCCAACGATAATCGATTCGCAAATCGATATTCGTTTCTTCCCCTTTAGGGGCAACAATCGGAGATGGAGCGGCTATCGAACATATTTTAATACAATCCGGATACATTTCCCTATGATTTAATTTCACATATTCGCTTTCCACAATCGGTCCTTCCGCTTCAATGACAGAATCAATGGTAATTTGTTCCAAAAGTTCATTAAATTCCGGGTGTTTTTCTTTTTCAATCGTCAACTGTAATTTACCTGTTACATCTTTTAAAACAATAAAACACATCGTTTTCTTATTCCGTATATTTTCGACAAATCCCGCAACATGATTGACTTTTCCCAATTCGATTTTTGTTATATTGACTCTTTTCATATTCTACTCCTTCTTTGTACAACCGGCACAAACTCCGGCAGATTGATTTAATTTATTGATTACATAATTATATACTTCATATAATGATATCGTTTCTTGTATATCCGTCATATTATCCTTAATATTGATTTTAAATTCCGCCAATTCATTTTCACCCAATATACAAGTAAAATGAGCATTATTCTTATCGGCATCTTTAAACTGTGCCTTTATTCCTCTTCCCAAATAATCCATCTCACAAGCCAATCCACCGATTCGGCAGATATTCATAATCTTACCACATTCTTCCCGAGCCTTCTCTCCTAAGGCAATAAAATAAATATGAATGGAATCCGGCTTGTCCAATTTCTTACCGCATAATTCCGTTGCCAACAACAAGCGTTCCAATCCAAACGCCATACCAAAGGCGGGCGTCTGTGGACCACCCAAATCTGAAATCAACTTATCATATCTTCCGCCACCGCCCAAAACATTTTGAGCACCAAATTCCGGAATATCGGCTTCCAATTCAAACACAGTGTGGGAATAATAATCCAATCCCCTTACCAAATTCGGACAAACCTCATATGGAATCTGCATATTTTTTAACGCATTTAATACCGCTTCAAAATGATTCTTCGAAGATTCCGTCCAATATGAATTTATCTTCGGGGCTTGAAGGAAAAACTCCTTATCCTTATCCACCTTACAATCCAATATTCTAAGTGGATTCTTCAAAAGTCTTTCCCGACAATCCGCACATAAATCATCTTGATGTTTCGTAAAATATTCCACCAACACATTCCGATATCTTTCTCTCGTTTCTTCATCGCCCAAAGAATTGATTTTAACGGTAACACCTTTTAATCCTAAACTTCGAATCAAAGCAGTTCCCAAAGCGATTCCTTCAGCATCAATAAGCGGAGAATCACTTCCCAATGCTTCTATTCCGAATTGATGAAATTGTCTGGTTCTTCCCTTTTGAGGACGCTCATACCGAAACATCGGTCCGATATAAAACAATTTCGTTACCGGATTGACCGCATAAATCTTATTTTCCACATACGCTCTGGCAATACCTGCCGTTCCTTCCGGACGCAACGTGATTTTACGCTCTCCTCGATCCATAAAATCATACGTTTCTTTCATTACCATATCCGAAGTATCTTTCTTATCTCGGTGAAAAACATCATATGATTCGAAAATCGGCGTACGAATTTCTTTATAATTATATAAATAGCATATCTTCCGAATCGTATCCTCCAATTTCGTCCATTTTTTTACTTCTTCCGGCAATATATCATATGTGCCTTTCGGTTTAACAATCATACTACACCCTTCTTTCGTATTCATATCGATACATCGCATAATAATACCCGATCGTATCTTTTTCTTTCAACATTACAATCTTTTGATATTCATACCGATATCCACAAGCCAAAATAACGTGTTTCGAAGCCTCATTTTCCAAAGAATGCCCCACGATAATCTTATCCAATTCCAAATGCTCGAATCCAATCTTCGTTACCGCCATTAAACATTTCTTCATAATTCCTTTATTCCAATACTTACGGTGAAGAACATATCCTATCTCCGCTGTATTCCGATCGGGATAATACGTATGAAAATCAATCACACCGATCATTTGATTGCGGTAAACGATAGCGTAACCGACCGGTAATTGATACTTTGGACGCTGTAAAAATATATCCCGAATCACCGCCAACGCTTCATTCGGATAAATAAACGGTCCCCAATTCAAATACTTTGTCGTTTCTAAATCCTTTCCTATCTCGTAATAATCCAAAAAATCGGCTTCTTCTATCTCTCGTAATAAAAATCGATCTACTCGTATAGCAGGCAAATAAGTTTTCATAATCTCTCCTTAAAAAGAATAAAACGCCCTTATACATAAGGACGTTAAAATCGTGGTGCCACCTTACTTCCGGTATAAACCGGCACTCTTATCCGTTAACGCCTGAGTACGTCTTGTTTTAAAAGCATTCCAAAGTGTCCACAAATCATAATTTATGAATGCTTACACCAACCATTCTCGCTTGAATAAATCCCTTGATTTGTTCTCTTTTTCATCAATTTATATCCAATACCTATTGTAGCATTTTTCCCCTTCTATTGCAAGAAATAAAAGGCTAAGAAATAAAATCCTTTTTCAAAGAAAGATCAAAATTCTCTTCTCCCTGATTCGTAAGTTCATTTAAGGCACCTGTAATTGCGTCCATCAATACCTGAACCAAACTTTCTTCTTCGATAATTTCATTCTCTTCCGTCTGTTGATATACTCTAGCAATCAACTCCGCCATATTCGAATCCACAGTTTCGGATTCTCTTAAAAAATGATGTTCTATATGTAATTGTTGAATTGTATTCTCCACCAACGCATAAAATTCTCTATTATTAAAGAAAAGTTTAACCGGTTTACCGACTTCCGTAAATACATCATATAATATGCCAAAAATCAAATTTTTATACTCTTTCGGATCACTGATAAAATATTTAAAATAATGTCTATGTGATTTAGAAAAATAAAAATACAAGATCATAGATCGAATTCTTGTTTCTTTAGAAACCAATGGCAAATAAGACGCAAAAAAATAACATTCCTCATCGATAAACGGTTTATTTCTAAACTCTTCGACAAACTCCGTATTCCCTTTACTCTTCCTGAAATTTCGTTCCAAAAGCGGTAATCCCTCATACAATACAGAATATTCGTACGCATCAGTATCCATTAAAGAAATAACCGTCAATCCGTTCTTAAACGCTTCGACGATATCTTTGAATTCATTCTTAATAACCGATTCCAAATAATTCAAATACCGCAACATCAATAACAATTCTTTATTATTGGCAAATCGCTGTAAATGTCCTGGCTCAAACCGATAAAACAATAAATTATCATTTTCGGTAATTCGAATATGATTTTCCCTTAAAAACCGTTCTTCTTCCAATCTTAATTCTTTCTTAGGAATCAAAACCGCACATAAAGAATCACAATCATACAAAGAAACCACCATTTCGGATTGAGTAGTCAAAATATCATGAACATAATTAAACCCACGTTTATTAAAAAAAAGTTGACAACCATAGGCATCACCGAAAAATTGTTCAATAAAAGAAAACAAAGCCCGATTCTTCATATCATCTGCTATATAAAACAAATCCGAAGAAGAAAATGCTCCCCAATACTCTTTTTTAACAAAAGATTTAATAATCATCTTACATTCCCGATAAAGTTCTTTATCCATCAAATCACCTCCTGTATATAACCACTTTCTTTATCCCATATACTTTATTTTTAATTTGTTTCAACCCCTGAATTTCCATAGGAGCGATACTTTCCTTTGCCATTTCAAAAACCACAATGGCATTTTCTTTCAAATGAACAGCCACCAAAGCCAACAATTCTTCAATTTGATTCATTTTATACGGCGGATCCAAAAAAACCAAATCGAATGTTTCCTTACATTCCTTTAAATACATCTTATAATCCGCAACACTGCACTCCAAAGAAGAAATACCCAAACTCTTCGCATTGGCCTTACAAACCGCTATCGCTTTCGGCTCAATATCATTCAAATAAATTCGTTCAATCCCCCGAGAATACGCTTCTAAAGCCATTGCCCCGCTTCCGGCAAATAAATCCAAACATACACCGCCGTCAAAATACGGACCAATCATATTAAAAATCGCTTCCCGAACACTATCCTGTGTTTCTCTGGTAGACTCCAAATGCGTCATTTGAATGATTCTATGTCGAAACTTACCGCCAACAATTCTCATATATCCTCCTACTTTTTGGGAAATCCCTCTACCACTTTAAAATTCAACGTTTTTCCTTTCCATTTCTTATTCTTGGCAATCAATAAAAACCGATACGCATCTTTTTGAAGTTCCAAATAGGTATATTTCTTTTGAATGACAATCTTACCGATATGTTCCCGATAAATATTGAATTTATCATGCAAAAAACAAACCAATTCATTCGCTTTCACTCGATCATTTTCCCCAAGATTCACTTGCATAATATACGTCTTTTTATTTTCCTTCAAAGACTTATCCTTCGTTCGAATCGATATAGGCTCTATATCGGCATACGTTTTTTTCGTTTGTTTATACACCATTTCCAATAAGGCCTTAATGATCGTTATCGGATTGGATTCCATTTTTCCCAATTTCGTTATCAAAGCATCATAATCGTGATTTTCTTTATTTTCCTCCATCGCTTCAACCAATTTTTCAAACATCTTCTTTTGATTGTTCTTTTGAATATCTTTTACCGTAGGAATCGGCATCACCATTATTTTTTGATGAATAAATTCTTCGATTTCTTCTATTTTTCTTCTTGAACGAGATGTCGCAAACGTAATAGCAATTCCACTGGCACCTGCCCGAGCCGTTCTACCGATACGATGGACATAAATCTCATTTTCCTGCGGAATATCAAAATTGATAATCCCCTCAATCCCATCAATATCGATTCCTCTTGCCGCAACATCGGTAGCGATTAAAATATCCACAGCGGAATTACGAAAAGACTGCATAACCCGATCTCTTAACCCTTGTTTCAAATCTCCGTGAAGTCCGTCAGCCAAATATCCTTCTTGTTGTAAAAATAATACCAATTCATCAACCATTGCCTTCGTATTGGCAAAAATCATAACACTTTTAAACCGATAATAATCCAATATTCGAACCAACAAATCCTTTTTACTTTCTTTTTTAACATAATATACTTGTTGTTCAATCGTATCGACTGTCAAAGACTTATTCTCTATTTGAACCATTTGCGGGTGTTTCATATACTTCTTAGAAACACTGCGGATAAAAGGCGGTATCGTTGCGGAAAACAATGCCGTTTGCCTATTTTCGGGAATGGATTTCAAAATCGTTTCCATATCCTCTTGAAATCCCATTTTCAACATTTCATCTGCCTCGTCCAATACCAAATAAGAAACAGAAGAAAAATCCAAATTTCCCCGATTCATTTGATCGATAATCCGTCCCGGTGTTCCAATAACAATCTGTGGTTTTTGTTTCAATTCTTTATTTTGTTTATCATACGATTCCCCACCATAAACAGTGGCAATACGAAATTTTTTAAAATATTTGGCCAATTTTTCAATTTCTTTTGTAACCTGTAAAGATAATTCCCTCGTTGGACATAAGACCAATCCCTGAATACACTTCAAAGAAAAATCAATCTGTTCCAACATAGGAATCGCATACGCAAACGTCTTTCCAGAACCCGTCTGAGCCTGTCCGATTACATCTTCTTTCGCCATTAAAAGAGGAATGGCCAATTCCTGTATGGGAGTAGGAGTAAAAATTTCTATTTGATCCAATGCGTCTGTAATTTCGGAAGACACATTTAATTTTATAAATTCATTCATACATATTCCCTCAATTCAACGGTAATATTATATCAAAAAATGCCGTAAAAAGCAAAATTATATTTTACATTAAAAAAGAAAAAACGGAATATACAAATCCGTTTGTTTTCATTGGACTAGGAAGGTACGTGAAGAACGAATTCCTCCACGGTGGAAGCCTCTTTTTAGTTATAATCAGGGTTCTCTATTCCGAGCGTCCGCAACATATATTCTCTCGGCTTCCGTATTAAATAGTTTGAGCTCCACGGCCTTCTTCCTAGCAATTTTATTTTAGCATATTCTTATATTATTTTCAATTCCAATTTATCCCATATAAGAAACGATAATGGATATAACCGCACAAAT
>CANQDJ010000061.1 GCA_947592005.1 uncultured Anaeroplasma sp. | reverse complement strand
ATGTTGTACTCATAACTATAAATACTCTTTAAGAAGGAGAAAGTATAATCTTAAGTACAATTTGATTATACTAGGTGTTAAAATGGATATAAAAAAAATGGAAGCCGACCAACGACCACGAGAACGATTGGTGAAACTGGGTGTGGAATCGTTGAGCGATTATGAACTTTTGGCGATTATGTTGGGGTGTGGTTCGAAAGAGAAATCGGTATTGGATTTGGCATATGATTTGGTTTCACAATATGGGTTAAATCGGTTGATGAGAATGGATTTTTGTGAATTGAAACAAATTAAAGGAATTAAATTGGCAAAGGCGAGTAAATTGATGGCTTGTTTTGAATTGGCAAGAAGGTGTGTTAAAGAAAAAGAACAAAAGAATAGTTTAAATACGGCAAAAGATGTTTTTCGATATATCGAGTCGGAGTTTTATTTTTTGGATAAAGAGCGATTGATGGTTCTTTATGTTGATAGTAAGTGTCGGGTAATAGAAAAGATCTTTATCGATGGATTTGAAGTTTCACAGATAGAAATTCCGATTCGGCAGATTGTTTCAGTAGGAATTTCTTGTAATGCGGTGGGGATTTTTTTGATTCATAATCACCCCAATGGGGATATTCAGCCATCGACAGCGGATATTCGTTCGACCAGATACATTCAAAGGATATTGAATGAAATTCATATATCGGTATTGGATCATTTGATTGTTTATCAAAAATTATTTTATTCCTTTGATGAAAACCATCTTCTAAATCGATGATTTTTTTCATAAGGTTATGTGGTGATGGTTTTGAAAAAATACGCTTTTGTTTTATTGGGAGTATTATTTATCAAACTTTTTCATATATCTTTTTTTACCGATGAAATTAATTTATGTGGATTTATGAGTCGATTTGCCATGAATTTATATACGTATGACGCTACGGTCGGAGTAGAAGATATTGAAGTTATAGATTATAGAATTGAAGAAGAGCGGTTATATATTGAACCGCTTCGACAAGAAGTTATTCTTCCTATTAGCGGTATTGTCAGTGATGTAACGAATGATTATATTGAAATTCAAAGTTCGAATCAAGTATATCAAGTTTACCATATAAAGCCGGATTATCGATTGTATCAATATTATAATTGTGGAATGATATTGGGGCATAGTGACGGATATTATGTAAAATGTGTGGAGTATAATGCGATTGTGAGTCATTTGGTTATTCAATATGAAAGTGTTTAAAATCGATTTCAGTTTTATTTTAATGGCATTATGTTTTTTATTATCTCCACTCCAAGATGTTTTTTTTAAAATTTTATTGATTCTTTTCATTCATGAGTTCGGACATCTTTTTTTTGTTTTGATATTTCGATTTAAGATAAGAAGTTTGCGATTGTACGCTCTTGGGTTTTTAATGGACGTAGAGAAAGAAAACAGTGGGTTTTGGAAAGAGTTGTTGTTGTATAGCGGAGGTATTATATGGAATGCGGTATCGTTGTTGTTTTTTCCTCCGTCTTGGCATTCTTATATTTTATTCATTCTTATTATGAATCTTTTTCCTATTTTTCCTTTAGATGGTTTTATGATTTTACGAACAATTTGTGCGTATATATTACCATATCGAATCGTTTTATGGATCGTTAATGGTATTGGAATTATTGGATTGAGTGTGGGAAGTATATTCTTAGTGAAAGAAATGGATTATCTTTTATTTATTAATGTGGTTTGTTTGTGGGTTATCGGGATTCGAAATTGGAAGAATCTTTCCCATATATATTCCGTATTTTGTTTCCGACGTTATCTTTATCCGCCTTCGTTTTCTTACCGGCGTATTCCTTTTTGTCATAATCCGGAAGAGTATTTATATAAGTATCACCGAATATATTTTAAGATAGAGGAAAAAGAAATCAAAGAAGAAGAGATTCTTAAGTTGAAATATGATTCTGAATAGATTATAATTCTATCAAGGAGAGATAAAATATGGAATATAAGAGTTTTGATTTGTTAAAAGAGTTATATTTTGTACGAACAGGTGGTTCCGAAGCGGAAAAAAAGGCTGCCGATATTCTTGTCGAAGAATGTAAGAAATGGAATATTAAAGCAAAAACGGAAGAGTTTGAAGTAGACGGATATGAAATAAAAGAGGCTAAATTGGAATTTACGGATCCGCATATGGAGATAGAATGTTGTGGGGTGGGAATGTCTGGTTCCACTCCCAAGGAAGGATATACGGGAAAATTTCATTATATCACTTCTTTACAAGATGCCGAAATTCAAGAATTGGAAGATACCATTTGTATGGTACATACGAAGTTGGTAAATTATAAATTATATAAAAAATTATGCGAGAAAAAGGTCAAAGGTTTGATTTTATGTTGCGGGGACGTATATGAAGAGAAAGAGAATGTCGATTTGGATCCGTATATGTATCGGGTAAGACATTATGAAAACGGAAAGATTCCGGCAGTATGTGTTCGAATGCGTGATGCGGAAACAATTTTAAGACAAATGCCGAAAGAAGTCCATATGGTTATGGTAGAAGAAGAAAAGAAAAATGTTTCTCATAATGTGGTCGCAACAATAGAAGGAAGCAAATATAAAAATGAGATTATAGCCTTTACTGCTCATTATGATTCGGTAAGTTATTCTAAGGGAGCATACGACAATGCCAGCGGTTCAACGGCGATTTTACAGGCGGTATCGTATTTTTCGGTTCATAAACCGCTTCGTAGTTTGAAATTTATTTGGTGTGGTTCGGAAGAAATGGGGCTTTTGGGATCAAAGGCATATGTACAAAAACATATCGATGAAATGAATCAATATAAGTTATGTATTAATGTGGATATGGTTGGTTGTGTAATCGGTACCGATATAGCCAGATGTACTTCCTCTGTTTCGTTGGTGCATTATATAAAATATTTGGCGAATGAAGTCGGATTTCCGATAACGGTTAAACAAGGAGTATATTCCTCTGATTCGACTTCTTTTGCGGATCAAGGGGTTCCGGCATTATCTTTTGCGAGAATCGCTCCACAAGGTGGGGCAAGGATTCATAGTCGAAATGATGTGTTGGATCATTTAGATGAAAAAAATTATTATAAAACTTGTGAATTTATAATCTTATTTGCCGAGAGATTAATTCAAAGTGTTGTTTTTCCGGTAGAAAGGGAAATACCAGATAATATGAAGGAAGAATTGGATTATTATACCGGTCGAAAAGAAAGAAAAGAGTAAGAAATAAGTGGCAAATACAAATTTTATGTATTTGTCTTTTTTTCTTTTCATTCAAAAAAAACTATGCTATAATGAGTATAAGAAAACGTTTACATGAAAGGAGAATATTATGAAAGGAAATCATATTAGAAATGTAGTTGTCTTGGGGCATCAAGGTAGCGGAAAGACATCTTTAACGGAGGCACTTTATTCGATAGCGACGGGGAAAGAGAAAGGAAATATCGAACGTGGAAGTACGATTAGTGATTATTTGGCAGAGGAGAAAGCACGATTAAGTTCGGTACGGTTATCTTTAATTCCTATGGTTTATCGGGATTATAAGTTTAATTTTTTAGACGTTCCGGGTAATGACGATTTTATCGGAGAAGCGATGTCGGCCGTATCTGTCGTTAAGGGAGCGATTTTGGTAATCGATGCGGCAAACGGAATAGAGATTCAAACGGTGAAGCATTGGAATATGCTTAGAAAGAAAAATATCCCAACGATTATTTATGTAAATAAAATGGATAAGAAAGATGTTCATTTTGAAGCGATTTTAGAAGAAATTCGAAATAAATTGGGTAAGAACGCAATTCCCTTTTCTTATCCTATGGGACATGATGATTCTTTTGACGGGTTTGTCAATGTCGTATCGTTAAAGGCTAGAAAATATAACGGAAAGACTTGTGAAGATGCGGAAATTTATGATGATAAGAAATTGAAAGTCTTGGAATTACATAATATGATTGTCGAAGCCGTTGCCCAAACCGATGAAGTATTATTGGATAAATTTTTTAATGGAGAGGATTTGACGAAGGAAGAAATTCATAAGGGCTTGCGGACAGGTGTTTTAGCAGGAGAATTGACTCCGGTTTTAGTTGGTAGTGCAATAAAGAATATCGGTATTCATACTCTTTTGGATATGTTGATTGATTATTTACCGAATCCTTCGGATTTAAATCCGATTGTCGGTCAAGATGAAAAAGGAAATTCGAAAGAACGTACGACGATAGATGAAGAGCCGTTTTCCGGATATGTTTTTAAAACGATAGTGGATTCTTATGCCGGTGTAAGTAATATTTTTAAAATCAATTCCGGTGTTTTACATACGGGAGATGAAATCTATATTCCAAATTTGAAAAAAACGGTTGTGGTAAATCAATTATTTACGGTCTGTGGAAATAAACAGACAGCGGTTTCGGAACTCCATGCGGGAGATATGGGTGTTATCAACA
This sequence comes from uncultured Anaeroplasma sp., assembly GCA_947592005.1. Taxonomy (GTDB): domain Bacteria; phylum Bacillota_I; class Bacilli_A; order Acholeplasmatales; family Anaeroplasmataceae; genus Anaeroplasma. The sequence goes on along the minus strand of CANQDJ010000061.1, from coordinate 2,466 downwards.
AGATAGAAGGTTTGGAAACAACCATGAGTTTATGTACCGTCAAAGATCAAATTCTTTATCCGACAATCGAATTTCCTACGCCGGTTTATTATAAGGCTTTGGTTACCAAAAATAAAAACGACGATGATAAACTTGGAACGGTTCTAACGAAAATGATGTTGGAAGATAAGTCGATTGAATTGAAAAGAAATATTGAAACGAATCAATTATTATTGGGAACACTGGGTTTGGGTCATTTAACGTATTTGTTGGATAGAATGAAGAATTCTTATCGGTTGGAGATTCAATTAGAAGATTGCAAAGTTGTATATCGGGAAACGATAAAGTCTAAAGCGACAGGAAATGGAAGATATATTAAACAAAGCGGTGGTTCCGGTTTTTATGGTGTAGTAGAAATGGAGTTTTCTCCGAATGCTGAAAATGCATTTTGTGAAGAAGTATTCGGTGGAGCGGTTCCGAAGAATTATTTTCCGGCAGTGGAAAAGGGATTTTATGAGGCTTGTGAAAAGGGCTTGTTGGCAGGATTTCCGGTAATCGGAGTTAAGGCTTGTTTAAAAGATGGAAAATATCATGCGGTGGATTCCAATGAATTGGCATTTAAAATGGCAGGGATATTGGCTTTTAAAGATGCATATATGAAATGTAATCCGGTTATTCTTGAGCCGATTATCCGCATTATCGTTACCGTTCATAGTGATGATGTTGGAACGATTTTATCGGATTTGAATACGAGAAGAGCGAAAATTATCGGTATGGATATCAATTCGGTAAAGGATCAGAAGATTACGGCTTTGGTTCCCGAAGCGGAGATTTTGGAGTATGTCAATGATTTGAAATCTTTGACGCAAGGTAGTGGATATTTTGTTCGGGAATTTGAAAAGTATGAAGAAGCCCCGACATATATTCAGGAAAAAATTATAGAAGAAGCGAAGAAATAAAATAAAATCCATAAGGTTTTGGCTTTATGGATTCTTTTTTATTTGGTTTGAATTTCGGAAGCAATGGGTGTAGAAAAGATTTTGCGAATTTCTTTTATATCTTTGGTTTGTCCCAACGCATACATCAATTTGCATACCGCTGATTCTGTCGTCATGTCGAGTGCGTCTATCGCTCCGTTTTGTAAAGCCTTTTTCCCCACTTCGTAAATTTGAAAGTTGGAACTTTCGTATAAACATTGGGAACAAACGACAACAGGGATTTGTTTTTCGGTGGCCTGTTTGATTTTGGAAACAAAATCTCGGCGGATAAAGGAAATTCCGCCCGCTCCATAGGCTTCAATAACAATCCCCCGAATTCCATTTTCGATAAGTAGATCGACGATATTCGGATTGGTTGTTGGAGTAAGTTTTAAAAGGAAAACATTGGTTTCTATATTTAAACAAAGTTTGAAAGGTTTCGTATAATGTGGTAAAAGTGATTCATTGATATGTAGACCAGTAGCGGTGATTTTACCGATGGAATGAAAATTAATTGATTCGAAAGCGGTAAATCCTTCTGTTCGAACTTTAACTGCTCGACAGCCCAAGATTATCTTTCTGTCAAAAGCGAGAAAGACACCTGGATATGCGGATTTTGCCATTTCCAATGCACATTTTAAGTTCGCTACCGCATCGGTTAAAGGGTGAATTATCGGTAATTGCGAGCCGGTGAATACGATTGGTATTGGTGGGTTTTGAATCATAAAAGATATCATAGAAGTGGTATATGCCATCGTATCTGTTCCATGTGTAACGATAATACCATCGACACTTTGAATGGTTTCATTGATTGCCTCGGCAATCATTTTCCATTCTTCGGGTTGAATGTTTGAACTATCTAAAACCATAATATTTTTAAGAAGAATGGTCGTTTCTTTATCATTTAAAATTCGAACGATGGATTCTGAACAATCCGCCGGAATTAATCCGTTTTCCGAAGGAAGACTGGAAATTGTACCACCTGTAGTGATAAGAAGTATTTTTTTCATTTTAAAATCTCCTTTTTCTCTATTTATGTATTATACCAAAATTTTCGATTTTTTTTCCATTTTTTCAAAAATATGATAAAATTATAGAAAAGGGAAGAAAAGTATGAATAAAGAAAAGATGATAGAATATAGTAAACATTATAAAAGTGTTCAAAAAAAACTTAGTGTTTTGGTAATGATATTCATTATTATTATAGGATTGATTTGTTTGGGCGTGGGATTGGTTTTATGTTTATATAAAGCAACTACCGCTCGAATTGTGATTGGATCTATTTTATGCGGTGTCGGTGCGTTTAATATATATTTGGGAATTAAATTTAATATAGTTTCGCAAAGAAATTTAAAATATATGTCAGATAGTGAAGCGGCAAGGCGATATTCGAAAATTACAGGAAAACAATAAAGGCAGAAGAAGTTCTTCCGCCTTTCAGACTGTTGACAAACTAAAAATGTTAACAGTCTTTTCTTTTTACCTAGAGTTATACAGTGGATAAATATTT
>CANQDJ010000060.1 GCA_947592005.1 uncultured Anaeroplasma sp. | reverse complement strand
CAGAAATATTTATCCACTGTATAACTCTAGGTAAAAAGAAAAGACTGTTAACATTTTTAGTTTGTCAACAGTCTGAATGTCGTATTGAAAAATACGGCATTTTCTTTATATAGTAAAAGGCTTAAGTTTTTGCTTAAGCCTTTTCTTGTGTATTTAATATGATAAATGATACTCCTACTGCTTCATTTACTACTTTTAATTCTAATCCGAAGAAATCAATCGTTTTCTTAACGATAGATAATCCTAAACCAAATTCTCCTTTGCTACCTTTTTCATAAGGTTTAAATAATCCATTTAAGAATTGTTCATCAATAGGATCTCCATCATTATATATTCTTATTCTGTCTTTTCTTAATACTATTTTTATTTTTGTTTTCGCATATCTTTTCGCATTATCTACGATATTATCAATTATTGTATATAGATTTTCTCTATATCCTAAAAAGTATATATCGTCGTTTAAATCTAATTCAAAATGAATATCTGTTTGAAATTTATAGGCTTGAATAACTTCTAATATTATTTCTTTCATATCTACGTTTTCAAATTCTCTATCTCTTTTTAAATATTCTAATGAATTATATTGTAGTAATCGGTTTACTTTCTTTTTTAATATATCTGCCTGAGAAATTATTATTTTTGAAGATTCTTCGTTTGCCACAATACCATCTTGTTGTGCTTCGGCATAGGATTTTATTACGGCAATCGGTGTTTTAAAATCATGAGAAAGGTTTTGTAACATTTCTTGTTTGGTTCTTTCGTTTTCTCCGATTGTTTTTCTTAGTTGTTCAATGGATTGAGATAATTCTCCGATTTCGTCTTCGGCAGGATCGATATATTGTATTTCATATTTATTACTTGGTAGATGTAATATATGATTTTGTATTTTTTGAATTCGTTTTGCAATTCTAGTTGAATAAAGATATATAACAAATATAGAAATCAACATAACAATTAAAAATAATAGTATAACTTGAGCCGATACGCTCTTTACCATGTTTTTGACATAATCCGAATTGGTAAAGACAATCGTGTATTTATGAAATGTATCGGAATAATAAACAACATAATATATTTTATTGTTGCCGTTTTTTATGTTTCCTCTTGTTAATGGATTTTTACCTTCGTTTTTTTCTTGTAGGGCGGAAATCAATTCGTTTAATTCTTCGTCATTTATATATTTTTGTAATGTCGGACTTTCGTAATCTAATTCCGTATCAATCTGTCTGATATAATATCCTACATTCATATCGGGTAAATCTTCGGAACTATGTGAATTAATTAAATAAATGTAAGAAGAAAGACGAGAATATACTTCTTGTTCGGCAATAGATTGAACACGAGTTAAGATTATAATCGAAAATGCACCAGAAGCAATCAATAGAATACAGAAGAATAATAATAACAGTTGGGAAGTTAAATTTAATTTTTTCATAAGGATAAACGATACCCATATCCATATATGGTTTCAATAGAAAGGTTCGGCATTTTTTGTCTTAATCTTCTTAATAAGTCATCTACGACACGATCACTTCCGAAATAATCGTTTCCCCATACTTTATCTAATATTTGATCTCTGGAAAATGCTTTGGATTTGTTTTGTAAGAAAAACAATAATAAATCGTATTCTTTTGAAGTTAAATTGATTGTAGTTCCTTTTTCTGTAACAATTCTTTTATCATAATCAATCGTATATGTATTGAAATTCTCTATATTTTCTTTCTTATGATTGTTTTGATAAGTTCTATTTAATACATTCTTTACCCGAAGAACCAATTCCCGTATAGAATACGGTTTGGCTACATAGTCATCTCCACCAAGTTCCAAACCCATAATTTTATCTATCTCTTGATCTCTTGCCGAAGTAAATATAATCGGTTTATTGGTATTTTGATTACGAATCTCTTTGATTAAATCATATCCCGATATAATACCTGGAAGCATAATATCCAATATCCATAAATCAAATTCGTCCGAAATTGCCGCTTTTGCTGCTTCACCGGTAGAAAAAATCGTACATTTATATCCTTCGGTTTCTAAATATTTTAAAACGAGAATCGCTAGATTCTTTTCGTCTTCCACTATGGCTATGTTATACATTTCATCACCTCCGATTTCCTTTATTTTATCACTTAAATGAATAAAGAACAACCAGTGGTTGTTCCTTACTCATTTAATTGGGAGAGTTATAGTTTGCTTATGAAAAAAGTTATCTATCTTTTTGTAGGGAGATTTTGATAGATACTGTCTTTTATAAGACGACTTAAGTATAACTCTTAAATTTAGAAATAATTCGTTAATATTATGGGAAATTATGTGATATATTAATTTTCGTCGTATATATCTTCGTAATCGTCCATATAATCGTTATATTTATCTTCGTCGAAGTCGTCGTCTTCCGTATATCTTTCCATTTCTTCCTCGTCGTCTTCGTCCTCATATTCATCATCATCAGTTTCTTCGTCTTCGGAGAAATCCTCTTCTTCATCGTCTTCATAATCCTCGTCGTCATCAGACTCTTCGTCATCTTCATCCTCGTCGTCGGTATCTAAATCATCTTCGTCGATAGAATCCAAATCATCCTCATCATCAGATTTTTTATTAAACGCTGAACCGTCCTTATCGTATTCATCTAAAGATTGACGGGATTTTAAATCCCATTCGTTATCTCCCATATATACAAACTTCGAACTGGTTGTTATATCCATATATAATTGTGCGGTATATTCTCCGTCCTCGTCGGTTAATCCTTTCATTTCAAGAACTTCTTTAATCAAAGCCATAATATTTTGTTTACTATGCTTTTGTTCCATTAATTTTACCGCAACCTCTACCAAAGACATTTGTGAAATATTTTCCATTTTTCGTCCTCCAAAAAATCAATGCTATTACATTTTACTTGAATTTATTCATTTTTTCAAGTATTTTATCTTAATATTATCCATATTTTATGACTTGAAATTTCTTCTGAGTCCATAATCATACTATATTCTATATCTATACGATTTTTTTTGATTTTCAATCTCTTACAAATTACTTTGAAAAAAAAGTCCAATCCCATTTTATTTTTATAATATCCTTTGGTTGTTTTATCTTTTATCAATTCCATTTCCGTTTCCGTATCTCCCTCTCGTTTCAATACTATCTTGTCCTTTTCAACCAAAAGAGAAATTATCGTGTTTTCACACGATAAATCCGAAAACATAATCCTATTTCCGTCTTTTTTTCCTTCCGAATGAAAACAAACCTTTTCTTTATCTTGATTTATACTATAAAAATATACAACCATACCGACACCTATAAAATTAAAAATATCAAATAAATAAGCAACCCGGGAATTCTTAAAAACCCAATCAATACAATAGCCAAAATAGATACAGGTAAATGAAAATTAAAAAATTGTCCGATACAATTTATTCCTAAAACAACCAAAACTCCCAATAGTACAGAAGTTACAATATATTTAATAATTTTCATACCATCACCATTTCATTGTATGGTAATTTCTGTTCTAATATTCCCTTCTACCTTCAAAGGCTTTCAAAACCGTCATTTCATCGGCATAAGAAAGATCTCCTCCGACCGGTAACCCGTTCGCTATCCGAGTAATACAAATCGGATATTCCTTTAATAATTCTTTTAAATATCTTGCCGTCGTTTCTCCTTCCAATGTCGCATTGGTGGCTAAAATAACTTCGTCTATCTTGTTTTCTTTAACCTTTTTCAATAACGGTTCGATATTTAATTGCTCAATTCCGATACCTTTAGAAAATCGAATCGCTCCGTTCAAAACATGATAAACACCACGATACTCTTGTATCTTTTCTACCGTAAATAAATCTTTTACATTTTCCACTACCAAAATCTGTCTGTGGTTTCTCGTAGTATCCTTACAAATCGGACAAAGCGGTTCTTCACTTATATTTCCACATTCTTCACAAATATGAATATCTTTATGAATGCTTTTTAATGCGTTCGCAAAATCTTCCACAGTTTCTTCACTCATTTGTAAAAAACAATACAACGCAAATCGTTCCGCCGTCTTTTTTCCAACAGAAGGAAGTCCGCTAAAGCATTCAATCAAATCTTCCAACGCTTGGGGATATTTCATTAGAATAAACCCAATCCGCCACCAAACGCTCCCATTGTCTTTTGCGTTTCGGTTTCAATCTTTTTATTGGCATCGTTCATCGCAATAACAATCATATCCTGAACCATTTCCAAATCGTCTTCTATGGCTTCCTTATCGATTTTTACAGAAACCACTTCGTGAGAACCTTTCACTTCGACAGACACAACTCCTCCACCTGCCGTTCCGGTAAATACCGTATTTTCCAACTTTTCTTGGGCTTCCATCATTTGTTTTTGCATTTTTTTCAAACGCATCATTGCTTGTTGATTCATTTTTTTAATCCTCCGTTATTTTTAATTGTTCTTCGTTAAAATATTGTTTAAGTTGCGTAATGATTGGATCTTCTTTTTTTATCGGCTCATTCGGAATAACTCTCCGTTTTATTCCTATTTTTATATCCGCTAATTTCGGTTGCGGATTATCTTTGGAATATTTAGATTTATAATCGGAAAGAATCTTACTCCAAATTACAGTAGGAATACAAATATAATCTTTAATATTCAAATCATATTCATTAAATATTTCCATTATTTTTACATAATTTTCATACTGCATAACCCGATTACAAAATGCCATATCCGGTAATTCTACAATAAATGCGTCATCAGATACCGCCACAATCTTTCCATTAATTAATATTTGTATGGCAAATGTATTGGAATACTGATCCGACATTGAGATTTGTTTCCAAATTTGATTTAATTTTTCTTTCTTTTCTTTTGAAGCATGATATAAAACATTTTCTACATCTTTTATTGTTATCTCATTAGAAGAAACTATTTCTATTTGTTTATTTTCCTCTTTCGGCTTCATAAATTGTTTCATTTCCGCTGTTGTCGGAAGAGGAGGAACATATGGTTTTTTCTCTTCGATAGAAGAAGTGTGTTTTATTTTTTCATTTAAAATCGCTATGGTGTGTTCCAAAGACTCTATTCGATCGGAGAAATCCGCTTGAGCATTTAATTCATAATCACTCATTTTTAATATAGCCAATTCGGCATACGCTCTTTTCTGCGTAGAAAACCGCATTTGATTTAAAGAATCATTTAATATATCCAGCCATTGATAAATCAATGGTTTAGATACTTTCGTACTTAATTCTATAAATTCTTGATTTTTAAACATTGGTTTTTGTTCCAAAACCACTTGATTTTTATACAACAACATATCCCTTAAAAATAAAATCAAATCATTCATAATTCTCGGGATTTCTTTTCCTTCTTTTACCATTTTATCCAAAAAGATAACTGCTTCCGTGTCCTTCTTTTTTACACAAGAATTCAATAATTCGATTATTTTCAAATACGAAACATTTCCAGATACAGCCAAAACATCATCTAACGTAATTTCAGAATGTGTACTATAAGAAATACATTGATCGAATAACGATAACGCATCACGCATTCCACCTTCGGCAGAAGTAGCGATTTGAACCATTGCTTCAGAAGAAATCAAAATATGTTCTTCTTTGGCTACAATTTCCAATCGTTTTAAAATATCTTCCATAGAAATAGATTGAAAATCAAAACGTTGACATCTCGATAATATCGTATTCGGTAATTTATACGGTTCGGTAGTTGCCAATATAAAAACAATATGTTTCGGTGGTTCTTCCAATGTTTTTAATAAAGCGTTAAACGCTGCGTTAGATAACATATGAACTTCATCTATAATATATACTTTATATTTTCCTACTGCCGGCATAAACTTAACAGTATCTCGTAATGCCCGTATATCGTCCGCTCCGTTATTTGATGCCGCATCGATTTCGATAACATCGGAAATCGTTCCTTTTTGAATTCCTTTACAAATTTCACATTCGTCGCAAGGTTCTATTGTAGGACCATTTTCGCAATTCAACGCTTTCGCCATTATTTTGGCAAGTGTCGTTTTCCCCGTTCCTCTCGGTCCGCAAAATAAATACGCATGAGCGACTTTATTTAACGAAATGGCATTTTGTAATGTTTTTATAATATGTTGTTGTCCGACAACCTCACTGAATTTTTGAGGTCGATATGCTCGATATAAAGCCATATATGCCATAGAAAACCACCTATCCCAAATAATAAATATATTTAATGCCGTTTGAATCAAAATAATGATAATAAGAAATATAACTGTCTTTGCTGACGATTAAATCATATATAGATGTAGTAAAATCGTCTTTATTTAGGTTTTTACCTATTTTTTTAAACGCTTTGGCCACTAAATCACTACAATACGATTTATTTGTCGTATCAAACAAAAAAGAATAATTATACGGATCTCCCAATAAAGATGTTGCCGCCGAAACGACTTCTTTTCTTTCTTTATCCGTCATTGAAACACGAAGTCCTATAATCTCCGTAAACGGATTTTGATACTCTGCCCAGTATTCTCTTTCCCATAAATTCGAAAGATTGCTGTCCTCTTCCATACCTGTAGCCTCTAAAGAAGTGGTTTCATTGGCAGAAAAATCAAAATCACTATAATTTCCCATACAAAACGCAGCGTGTCCACCCGCAAAAAAGCCGACAAAGCCATTGATGAACGGTCCTGCCAAAAACGCTTGAGTTGAAACCAAAATATCCCCTGTGTTTCCCGGGATAACGTCATCGCCGTTTTTTATAAAAACAGGGTATGTTTCATTAGATTCTATCTCATAATATTTGATATTGTCTGTCGAAATATCCGGTTGATATATTCCTTTCTTTTTAAACTGTTCTATCAAGATTTCTTTATACACATTTTTCACACAAGCAGTAGAAACAGCCCCTATTACAATAAATATTAAAATGCTTTTAAATATTAAAAAAAACCACTTTACATATTTTCTCATATTACTATTTTATCATAAATCATAAAAGATTTATATAGATTTTTACTTATTTTGAACGATAAAAATAAAAAAATCAGTATCCAAGATACCCGTATTTGGGATTTAACACCCCAAAATTTAGGATTAAATTGAATTTTGATTAAATTTATTTACTAAAGTAAATA
>CANQDJ010000059.1 GCA_947592005.1 uncultured Anaeroplasma sp. | reverse complement strand
ATTTTTGTTCCTTTTTATACTTTATAACTGTCGAAAACGGGTTTATAAAATACCATAAAATCAATAATTTGACAATATATATAGTAAGATAATGGTAAAATATTTTTGAAAATACAAAAAAGGGTATTTCTACCCGTTTTATACTTAATGGCGGAGCAAGAGGGATTCGAACCCTCGCACCGGTTACCCGATCTACTTCCTTAGCAGGGAAGCCTCTTGAGCCTCTTGAGTATTACTCCACTTACCAAGTGCTTTTTCATTATACTCTATTCAAAAGCACTTGTCAATTTTTAAATTTTTACAATAGATTATAGTGCTCGAATTTTTTCTTCGATTTCTTTTTCTATTTCTGGATTATTCTTTAAAAACTCTTTTGCGTTTTCTCTACCCTGACCGATTTTATTTCCATTATAAGAAAACCACGCACCAGACTTAACAATGATATTGGAAGCCACTGCCAAATCTACAATTTCTCCTTCTTTGGAAATACCTTTGCCATAGATAATGTCCACTTCAACCGTTTTAAACGGTGGTGCTACTTTATTCTTTACCACCTTTACATTCGTTCGATTTCCCAAAATGGTTGTTCCGTCTTTAATCGTTTCCCCTTTTCGAATATCCAATCGAACAGAAGAATAAAACTTTAACGCTCTTCCTCCTGTTGTTGTTTCAGGATTACCGAATAATACACCGACTTTTTCACGAAGTTGATTGATAAATATCGCCACACAATTCGTTTTATTGATAACTCCCGCCATTTTCCGCATGGCTTGCGACATAAGTCGTGCGTGAGAACCCACATGAGAATCTCCCATATCTCCATTTAATTCCGCCTCCGGAACCAAAGCGGCGACGGAATCAATCACGATAATATCGACGCTTCCAGATTGAATCAATGCCAACGCAATATCCAACGCTTGTTCTCCGCTATCCGGTTGAGATAATATCAAATTCTCGATATCTACACCTAAATTTTTTGCATACACAGGATCCAAAGCATGCTCAGCATCAATAAATGCCGCATACCCTCCCGCTTTTTGTGCACTGGCAATAGCATGCAGTGCAAAAGTTGTTTTTCCGGAAGATTCCGGTCCGAATATTTCAATAATTCGTCCTTTAGGATATCCTCCCACTCCCAAAGCCTTATCCAAAGATATAGACCCAGTTGAAATCACTTCGATTTTGTGATCTACTTCATCACCTAATCTCATAACAGCACCTTTTCCAAATTCTTTTTCGATTTGTTTCAATGCCGCTTCTAATGCTTGTTGTCTGTTATCTGACATATTTTTTTACCTCCTACTATAATGATAGTTAAAAAATCCGAAAATTTTATAAAGATTCCAAAATTATTTTTCTATTTTTCCAAAAATACTCTATGCCGGATATAATTGTCAAGGCACAAGCAATATAAATCAATGCTAATCCTGTGATTTCCACCGCCTTATGAGCCCCGCTGAAAAACAAAACACAAATCGCTATCATAGTAACGAAAGTTTTCCATTTTCCCATTTTTGCGGCCGCAATAACAACTCCTCGTTCCGCTGCCACCATACGAATACCGGAAACCATAAACTCACGAATTAAAATAACCACAAAAACCCACATCGGTATCCAACCACCCAACATCAAAATCGTCATAGCCGAAAAAGTCAAAAGTTTATCGGCAAGAGGATCGGCAAATTTACCAAATGTCGTAATCAAATTATACTTTCTAGCAATAAAGCCATCTAAAAAATCTGTTAACGATGCCACCACAAAAATGATAAATAATATAATATATAACCAAGAAACTCCGGAAAAAGCCATAGTATTGACAAGCCATGGAATATAACATAAAACAATCATAACCGGAATCAAAATAATTCGAAACATCGTTAATTTATTCGGCAAAGTCATAAAAAAACACCTCTTGTTTATTATATCATAAAAGAGTATTGTTTCTCAACTTTTAATTTAATTTCCTATAAAAACAGAAAATATTTCTTCTACTCCTCCCAATACTAAATCTATAACATAATAACAACAATCATCACATAAATTCGCAAACTTCACAAAAACATTTCGATTTCCCTCTACATAGTACGACGAATCATATTCTTCATTCACTTCTATTTCATTCGTCTTCGGACTAACAACCATAACACTAATCATAACCGCAAAAATAAAAATGATACCGACTATATAAATCATATTCTTTTTCTTCATTGTTTTCACCGCTTACTACTATACCAAAAGTTCTTGTTGAAAAATTAAAGAAATTGTTACCGAAATAAAATTATTTTATTTTCAAATAAACAAAAGCATTGTATAATAAAAAAGATTTCCCCTATTTTAAGGAGAACGACAATTATAAAAAAGAGTGTGAACTATGAAAGAAATAACAGAACCTTTGTTGAATTGGTTTAAAAAAAACAAAAGAGATTTGGAATGGAGAAAAGATTCTTCTGCTTATTCTATCTTGGTAAGTGAAATTATGCTTCAACAGACCAAAGCACAAGCCGTCCGTCCATACTATATTCGCTTTATCCAAGAATTACCGAATTTTGAAGCATTAGCGAATTGCGATGACGAAAAATTATTAAAACTTTGGGAAGGTTTGGGCTATTATTCTCGGGCCAGAAATTTAAAAAATTGTGCAAAACAAATCATAAATCGACACAACGGAGAATTCCCGAAAAACTATGACGAAGCCATACAACTTTCGGGCATCGGCGATTATACTTGCGGAGCCGTATTATCCAGAGCCTATAATTTAAAATACGCTGCGGTAGACGGCAACGTATTACGTGTTCTTTCTCGATATTTGGCTTCCCCTTTAAACATTTCTTCTGCGACCACCAAAACGATTTTCAAAAAACAAATCGAAAAAATACTTCCTCAAAATCCTGGGATATTCAACGAAGCCCTAATGGAACTTGGGGCTACAATATGTATGCCGAAAGTTATACTTTGCGATCAATGCCCGATTCATTCCACCTGCAAATCCTTTCTTAAACAAACACAACACCAATATCCGATAAAAAACGAGAAAAAAGAAAAAAAGATATTGGAATATACTTGTATATTTATAACCGATAATCAAAAATATATTTTTACTCCCAAACCGGATGGAGTTTTAAAAGATATGCCGGCTCCTTTTTTAATTCCTTCTTTTATCCAAGGAAAAGAAGCCTTAGACTTTGTCGACAATATGGGATTACAAGCATTAAGAGAAATAAAGTTGCCAGAAAAAAGACACATATTTACCCATCAAATATGGTACATGAAAGCCTATAAAATAATCGTAAAACGTCTTGGAAATTATCCTGCATATACCGAACAAGAAATCATAAATAACTTAGGCATTTCCACTTGTTTTAAACAATTCCTAAAAGACTTATTCACAAAATAACTTATTCTGCCATCAATGCCTTATTGATTCCTTTCGCAATAATTAAAGACAATATATCCATCGCCTCATCAATATTATTCGGAGTTACAAAATAATCGTTTTTTACTTCTTCTGAAAAAATATTTATATCGCAAACCGTCGGAATCCCTATCGCCAAAACATTCGTTCCCAATGTGCTTTTCGCCAACTTTTTTCTATTATTTCCAATTCCCGCTCCGGGATTAATCCCCGCTGTGGAAAGTTGAATCGAATGACACATACGATTCGGATCATTACAAGCCAATGCGTCAATGACAATAACCAAATGCGGTCTAAAATCATCACAAATCGCCTTAATGATTTCACTGCTTTCCATACCGGTTTGTCCCATTACCCCGGGAGTAATTGCAGAAACTTGAAACCGAAATTTCTTTTCCAAATGACGGTTGACTTCTATTTTATTTACGACAAGTGGTCCCAAAGAATCCGGAGTGATTGTAGGATTTCCCAATCCCACAACCAAAATATCTTGGATATTTGTATGATTTTGAATTACATCTTGAATGACACCACAAATCAATTTAATAATATCTTTATCTTTATTATAATAATCTATATTATCTATCGTGTAATATATCCCTTCATCTTTTCCTATTTTTTGAGATAACTTCTTGTCCACCTTACACTTTTTAAAAATCATTCCACTGATTTTTCTATCCACATCAAAAGAAAAATCCGCTCCTATATCTTCTACTGCCATATCGGTTCTTCCCTTAAACATCTTTATCACCTATTTGTATTTTTTTCTATTTTTATAAAAACATACAAAAACAACAAAATTTTTTAATTTTTTTTCTTGCTTTAGGTTTTTTATAATGATATAATATTGAATGCATGTGATGGTGAGGTGAAACTATGGCTAACATTAAACAACAAATCAAACGTATCAGAACAAACGAAAAGGCTAGAAAGGCAAATATGTCTTTTAAGTCATCAATGAAAACGGCAATGAAGGCTGTATATGCTGCAGTAGAGGCAAAGGATTTAGAAAAATCCCAAGTCGCTTTAAATTTTGCATATAAGAAGTTGGATAAGGCTCAAGCAAAAGGAATTGTGCATAAAAATTATGTTGCTAGACATAAATCACAATTAGCGGCTGCGGTAAATACATTAAAGTAATAGATATTTTAAATGATAAAAAAAGCGATTTGACTATTGGCCAAACCGCTTTTTGCATTTATATTTATTTTAAAAAATAAAGTTCCAATCCCAAATTCTGATCTATTTTACCACTTTTCATCTTAAATTCCAAATCATTCAAATCCGCTAAATTCTTTTTGATTTTCCCTATGTCTGTTTCTTTCGCATTCTTTACCATATAATATGCCCTTCCCGAAGATACACCAAATAAATTGGAAATATCCGCTTGAGTTGCCCTGTTTCGTAATAATATTGCAACATTATATAATTCTTGAAATTTATTAATCAACAATGAAACCAAATACGATGGTTGAATTGATTGAGTTTTCAAATCTTGATACGACTTGAATACTTGTTTCTTATCATTTTTTAAAACAGATTCTATTAATTGATAAACATTATTTTCCAATGGCGGATTTATCATAATTTTAATATCCGCATTGGTTATCTTTTTACTATCTTTGGTATAACATTTTAAAAGTTCCAAATTCTGCTTAACCATAGATAAATCATTTTGATAACTCATAAAAATCGTTAACGCAGACGGTTCTATTTCATAACCGTCTTTTTTTAAATTGTTTATAACATATTCTTCCAAAGACAAATTCTTCGTTTTAACTTCTATTCTTGTAACATATTTGGCAATCTTTTGAATATTCCCATTCGCCGAATCATAATTCTTCAACGATATAAAAATAATGACATTCTCATTATTCGCATTATTCAATGCTCTCAACAATTCTCCTACCGCATTCATAGGACTTTCCGCAACCTTTTCAAAAGAGTGAACAACAATAAATTTAGGCGTGTCAAACAAAGAAATCGTAGTCAATTCATCAATAACGGCATATAATCCTTCTTCTTCTAATTGATATGTTGCTTCTTCAAATTCTTTTCCGAAACTTTTTCTTATTTCTTCTATCTTTTCATTTGCCACTTCATAATCGTCGGAAACAATCCAATAATTATATGCCATACTTTATCACCGATAGTATTATATCATAATTCTTCCAAAGATGAAAATACATAACCTTGTTCTTTTAATGATAAAATAATATCTTCCAAATCCACCATATTATCTTTTCCTACCGTATGCATTAAAATAATAGCCCCATTATGTATGCGGGAAATAACTTTATTGTAACTATAATGATTTCCGTTAAAAACATCTTTATTCCAATCTACATATGCCAAAGACCAGAAAACAGATGTATATCCGTTATTTTTTAACACCATTTGACTCATTTCATTATATTCTCCTCTCGGAGGACGAACATACTTCGACATAGGAATACCGAATTCTTCCGTAAACGCATCTTCCAACCGCTTTACATCTTCCAAAATTTCATTAGCGGTTAAAGAAGTAAAATCTTTATGAGAATAGGTATGATTTCCAACAATATGCCCTTCTTCCAACATACGCTTTACTATCTCGGGACTGCTTTTTAAATAATGTCCCGTAATAAAAAATACAGCCTTTGTATCCGTCTTTTTCAACGTATCCAAAATAGAATTGGTATATCCGTTTTCATATCCGCAATCAAAAGTCAAATAAATCTTTTTAGTATCCGCACCAATACAATATCCTCTATTTCTCGTTATAATGGGATCTTCCACATTCGGTCGAACTCCTGTTTGATTTTTGCCTACGCCATATCCTTTGGCATACGCCGGTATTTGGAATAAAATCAAGCAAAGAAATAGAAAAAACCCGATTGTTTTTTTCATATTAAAACCTCCATTTTTAGTATGGTTCGGAGAAAAAATCCGATACTTCTAAATTTTTACAATTCATATATATTCCCAAAAAAACACCTATAGTTAAGATATATAAATAAAATAATAAAATAATGATAAAAGATAAAAAACCATACACTACTTTAAAATTCGAAAAAAGATTCAAATACACTATAAAACAAAGACTAAATCCAATCCAATATAAAAAAGTAAATACGATTCCTTTTATTAATCTTTTGAATTTATATCCTCTTAACGCAACTTTATTTAAAAAATAAATAAATAAAACAGA
Organism: uncultured Anaeroplasma sp.; assembly: GCA_947592005.1. Lineage (GTDB taxonomy): Bacteria > Bacillota_I > Bacilli_A > Acholeplasmatales > Anaeroplasmataceae > Anaeroplasma. The sequence continues at coordinate 599 of CANQDJ010000059.1, read as the reverse complement.
AAGAAATAAAAAAAACAAATAACTCAAAAAATCAAAATAAAGATGAATCACCATCAATAATCCAATACCGATAAATAAAATAAGTAGAACAATCGGAACTAAAAACAAAGATTGAATTCTTTTCCCAATACGGTAATCCGTAGCCTGTTTGGTTATCAGTTCGCAAATATGCATAAAATGATAATATAACGTCGAAGAAGAATAAATACTACTGGCAAGCAAAAACACAGATACCGATAAATTCGCATTATGTTCTATTAAATACAAAAATATATCCCTTATTATTCCTTCTTTTAATCCTTCTTCTATAAATGGTTTCCAATCAATAAAAAAACGAGAAGATAGACTGACAAATAAAAAAAGATAAGATCCTCCGTTCAATAAAAGAAAAAAACATAACGATCCGGATAAAGTAGGTATTTTCCCATCTACCACAAAATGATATATCCTCGATATAATCCGCATACCATCACCATTCTTAGTATGTGTCAAAAAAAAGAATGTATAAATTTTCTATACATTCTTCAGATTGTTGACAAATCCTTAGTTTTTTTGAAATGAAACTAAGGGTTTGTCTTTTTTATGTGGATAATTCAATT
>CANQDJ010000058.1 GCA_947592005.1 uncultured Anaeroplasma sp. | reverse complement strand
ATACTCGGCGAAAACTGTTTTAAAGCCGAAGGGGTTGCCTCTTCCAACACCCCATTGTTACGAGCCAAAGAATTCACAGATGCCTATCTTAGCGACGCAGATGCCATTTTTTCTGTTGGTGGCGGAGAAGTTATGATTGAAATCTTAGAATATATTGATTTCAACAAAATAAAAAAACTACCTCCCAAATGGTTTATCGGTTTTTCCGACAATACCAATTTGGTCTATACTCTCACCACTATATGCAATATCCAAACCATATATGGTCCCAATGCGGCAAAATTTTATCGTTATCCTTTAGAATATGACACATTGGATTGTTGGCGTATGTTATCGGGAGATAATGAATTCAAAGGATATGAATCCTTTCAATTTCAAGACAACAAAGCCAAATATCCCAAATATAAATTCGACCATAAAAAAGTGATTACTCCTTATTTTTATACCCAACCTTTTACCGGAATTCTTATCGGTGGGTGTTTGGATTGTTTGGTAAACTTATGCGGTACAAAATTCGATTACACCAAATCGTATATTCAATCCCATAAAGAAAACAAAATCATTTTTTATTTAGAATCCTGTGATTTAAACTCCGTAGGAATCCGCAGAGCCTTAACTCAATTAAAATATGCCGGTTGGTTTACTAATATAGGCGGTTTTCTTGTCGGAAGAACCAAACAATACTACGATACTTCTTTTTATACAACACCCAATGAGGCTTATATAGACATTTTAAGCCCTTACCAAGTTCCAATACTATTGAATGTCGATATCGGCCATATATCCCCTTCTTTACCAATAAAAAACGGAGCGATAGCGACAATAGATTACAAAAACGAAAATATTTATATAACGTATAAGGACTAGCAATATCGCTAGTCCTTTACTAATTCAGATAAACTTGCAAATATAAATCCCTTTTGTTGAAGTTGTTCAATAACAATCGGTAACGCTTTAGCGTTGGAATCCGTCAACGTATGCATTAAAATAATTGATCCGTTTTCTACTTGATTCACAATATTTTGAATGACATAATCTACTCCTTTGTCGTCTTCGTGGACATAATCATATATTTTTACATTCCACATAAATATCGTATATCCCATCGTATGAAGCAATTCTTCTTTTTGCCGATTGATATATCCCATCGGCGGTCTGAAAAATTTTGTTATTTCTTTTCCAGTTATAGAATACGCTAATTTCTCAAACCGTTCGATATCTTCTCTAAATTCGTCATCGCTTAATTTTCGTATATCACAATGACACATCGTATGATTGGCTAACGTTTGTTCACGAGCAATTCTTTTTACGGCATTCGGATTATCCTTCATGAAGCCACCTTCGATAAAAAAAGTAGCCGGAACATTATACTCATTTAGGGTATCCAAAATAAAATTCGTATTTTTTAAAGAATATCCGTCGTCAAACGTCAAATATATTTTGTTGGAATTAACATCTCCACTATATATCAAATATTGCTCCGAAGCATTACCTGTTATCAATAATAACATTAAAGTTACAAATAGAAAAATCCACTTTTTCATTTTATCACCCATTTTTATTTTTTATAAAAACGGCTGATTTATATATCCATTATTTACCAAGACAAAATTTAGTAAACAACGCTGTAACCAATTCGTCGCTATGCGCTTCCCCCGTAATTTGACCCAACAAATCAAACGCTTCTTTTATATCAATTTCTATCAAATCAATATCAATTTTTTCCTCTAAAGCCTGTTTGGCATGAATTAAACTTTCATAGGCTTGATTCATCAAATGAATTTGTCTTTGATTATTCAAATATTTTCCTTCCTCAATATGAAAATCAGAAATATGCATTATATCATATATTTTCTTTCCAATTTCTTCAATACCGAATTCTTCCTTACAAGAAATTGAAACAGCATCTTCTCTCTGCCACATATTTGGTAAATCGGATTTATTGGCAATTATAATTCTCTTCTTATTTTTCGTCTTTTCCAAAAGAATATAATCTTCTTCTTCCAACGTCTTCGAACAATCCAAAACCAACAAAACCAAATCAGCAGATTCCAATGCCTTTTCACTTTTCTTTATCCCAATCGTTTCAATATCGTCTTTACTTGAACGAATCCCCGCAGTATCCAATAATTTCAATGTCATATTTTGAATTTGAATCGTCCCTTCAACAATATCTCTCGTCGTTCCCGCAACAGAAGATACAATCGCTTTATCTTCGTCTAAAAGAAGATTCAAAAGACTACTTTTACCAACATTGGGTTTCCCTATAATCGCCGTTTTTATACCATGAATAACAATAGTAGATAATTTAGAATTATCCAATATTTGCTTCATATCTCGTAATATTTCCATTAAAATAGGTTCTAAAAATCGATGCGTTACTTCCGGCGAATCCTCATATTCCGGATAATCTATATTCACTTCTATTTTCGCTAAAATATCTAAAATCTTATTTCTTAAATTTCCAACCAAACGATAGGTAGATTTTCTCAAAGCGTTAGCGGAAGATTCTACAGCCAATGCATTAGAAGCAGAAATCAAATCCATAATTGCTTCTGCTTGTGTTAAATCCAATTTCCGATTCAAAAAGGCCCTTTTCGAAAATTCTCCATTTTCTGCCAACCGAAATCCATTACGCAATAAAACCTTTAAAACCCGATCGGTTACAAACGTACCGCCATGGCAATTAATTTCTACCATATTTTCTCCGTCAAAGGAATGTGGGGATAAAAACACATTACATACGACTTCGTCTATTATTTGATTCTCATCTGTAATATATCCATGGTGAATCGTATGAGATTCACAATTTGTTAACCTTTTTCCTTTAAAAACCCGATCTACCAATTCAACGGCATTCGGCCCACTACAGCGTATAATAGATATCGCCGCATTTCCAAATGCTGTAGCAATCGCACAAATATTATCCACCATCGTTTCACCCCCGTTTTGCATAGTTATATTATACTCAAATTCTCTTGTCTTTTCAATTTAATGTTTCTTTTTCCGAATTCGATACCCTAATATGACAAGACCCAAAATAAATACAATCCCGACACCGCCTATTATGTATATCGTATAGTCTTTCTTTTTAACCGTCTTCGGAATTGGAGTAAAATCTACTTCTTCCTCTTCAGCAATAACCAACGTTTCTTTATAACTGTTTTCATCGTTATCTTTAATATACAAAGAATATTCTCCTTGCGGATCATTTTCGTTGAAATAATTAGAACTTACCTCTTTAACTCCAGCCGAAAATTGACCGCTCTTCTCCAATAAGGCAATCAATTCTTCCTTCGTAACCACATACGAATTTGGAACAATTAACACATAATCTTCCGTAGATATTACAGGATAATCTGAATCCACCACCGTAACCTTTATTATCGCTCTCCCTACATTTCCTGACAAGTCCGAAGCCTCTACCTGTATTCGATAATGTCCCGGCTTTCTCTTATTATTTAGATAATTATCCAAATCCGTAAATACAACATCTCTTTCTCCATCAATTCCATCTACTACCGTAACATATTGGTTAAAATAATCTAAATCCACCTCATCTAAAGTAGAAATAGTAACATAAGATCTATACCGAATAACTGGTGGATTTTTATCTACTACATGAATGATTGTGGTACAAGTAGAGTAATTCCCATAAGGATCGGTTGCTTTAGCGGTTAATGTATAATCTCCCAACTTATCTTTATTTGGAGTATAATTATTTTCAATAATCGTAATTTTACAACTCCCCGACAAATCTGTCGCGGTAAAAAGAGTTGTCAAATCTTTAAATTCAAAATCATAGGATCTCGTTTTTTCTTTTCCCGTTATTACCGGAGGAGTTAAATCATAAACATCTACATAACAATGTTGAAGTGTAATATTCCCTCCCGCATCTTGTGCTTTAATCGTAAACTCATAATTTCCCGGGACAATATAATTATTTTCATCTAAAATGTACGTATTATCCAAAATCTCAAAATTTTCCAATTCTCCTTCGGTTTCGTCGCTTATTCGTATTGAATTTTTAATTTCTTCCATAGATAGTGGGTGAGAAGATTCCGAAATAAAATGAATTTCATTCGGATCATATTTGTCATTAACTTTATACATTGTTGCGTATAAACAAGAAAATCCCAACCGATCAACAAATTCTACATCTATGTCCCAATAGTCCCAACAATCATTACAATGTTGAGCGATACCATGTCGATCTACGCCTTCCGAGTACTCCAAAACCGGTTCATACCGCAAATGGAATCCGCTTTTAGAATACCCGATAACCTTATTCAAATCTACTTCTTTCGTTAAAGTTACCGTTAATCTCTGATTTTCGGTTTCAGTAAATTCAAATATCAATTCATCGTCAATATGGATTTGATATTTATAAAAATATCCGTTTTCCGCATACATTGTTGCTTGAATTTTAGCCGTTCCGGATTCTCCGTATATTTCTCCTTTTAAATAACACTCTCCTTTAACCACATAAAAATCCACATAATTAATATATGCTTCTCCAAAATACCCGCCATATAACTCTTCTTCCGTAGACATTCCTTTCAAAATATTAAAAGTACAATCTCTACTTAAACAAACGGCATTCATATTTTTTTCCGGTTCAGTAAATATTTCAGCCTTAGCATATATTCTTCCAACAAAGAAGAATATAGAAAACAAAAATAAAACTTTTAATTTCTTCATACTTTTCCTCCTATTTTTTTAATGTTCCATATAATAAATAGTAAAAAAAATCGAAAATTTTAAAATTTTTTTTATTTTCATTCGTTTTCATAAAAAAATCCCATTTTTCAATGAGATTTTCTTGAATATTAAAAATATAGAATAATAATCCATAATAACAAATTATTTGGTTACTTTACCTGAATTATTCCAAAATTTGAATAGTATTTTCCCACACATTATTTTATAAATTATCGTGCCTACAAAAATTATGATTGCATAAATAAGCAAAATATCTACTACTTTAAATTGAATCACATCAAACATTACAAAAAATGCATACGCCTTTTCTTGAACAATTTTTAAATTTTTAACAAAATGAGCAGAAAACAAAAGTAAAAAGGATATTATAGGAAACACCAAAAGATCGGAACTTCTAAAATACCTTTTTGTTTTCACTCTAAAATTATGATAAGAATCTGTCAAATGAGAACATATTAAAGAAATATTTTTTTTATAATTTTGAAAATAACTATTACTTTGAATACATCTTATAATGTAAACAATCCCTAAAGTAATATATAGAAAAAACACAATTTCTAATCCAACGCTTCCAACATAAGCTATTATTCTTAAAAGCGTATCGGAATTTTCTCCAACCAAAAACAACGGTAATCCCCCTCCGTTTTCTACCCCTTTTGCACTAAAAGCCAAATGAAACATTAGAACATATTCGTCGCTAAAAAACCACTTCATTGTAGGATAAAGTCCTCGTAGTACACGCTCTTCCCCATCTATATTTATAATCGTAATCCATTTGGCAAAGAAAAAAATTATTAAAAGAGTTACTAAAGTAAAGGCATATAACGCCATTCTAAACATAAGCAATCTCTTTAAAGGTTTACAATTATATTCCGTTGTTTGCGTTGACTCATTTTCCATATTCTTTCTCTCCTATATATAATTCGTATTACCTTAATTTTTTTTAATATATAATATAAAATATTTAAAAACAAGTTGTTAAAATCAAAATGTAAAAAAAACATCTTTATATGTCAAATTTAATATAAAAAATCGGTAAAGCAATTTTACCGATTTTACAAAATTAAGTTTTAAGAATTCGTATTACTATCCTTTACCACTACATCATGTGCTCCACCTTCAACAATAGATACACTGCTTACCAAAGTAATCCTTGCCTTTTGTTGAAGTTCTGGAATAGATAACGCTCCACAATTACACATCGTTGATTTTATTTTACTTAACGTAACCATCATATTATCATGCAATGATCCTGCGTATGGAACATAAGAATCAACTCCCTCAACAAAAGATAATTTTTGAGCACCGCCCATATCATACCGTTGCCAATTTCTCGCTCTTGCCGAACCTTCGCCCCAATACTCTTTCATATAATTTCCGCCAACTAAAATCTTATTGGTCGGGCTTTCGTCAAATCTTGCGAAATAACGACCCAACATACAAAAATCACACCCCATAGCCAACGCTAATGTAATATGATAATCGTGAACAATTCCGCCGTCCGAACAAATAGGAACATATATTCCTGTTTCCTTAAAATATTCATCTCTCGCTTTCGATACCTCGATAACCGCTGTCGCTTGTCCTCTACCGATTCCTTTTGTTTCTCTAGTAATACAAATAGAACCGCCGCCGATTCCAATTTTCACAAAATCCGCTCCGGCTTCCGCTAAAAAGCGGAATCCATCTTTATCCACCACATTACCGGCACCAATTTTTACTTTATCTCCATACGTCTTACGCACAAAATCAATAACTCTTTTTTGCCATGCCGTAAATCCTTCGGAAGAATCAATACATAAAACATCTGCCCCTGCTTCAATCAAAGCCGGAATCCGTTGTTCGTAATCTCTCGTATTAACACCGGCACCCACTATATACCTTTTTTTACTATCCAATAACTCATTGGGATTTTCCTTATGAGAAGCATAATCTTTACGAAAAACAAAAGCGACCAAACACCCGTTTTTATCTATAATTGGTAAAGAATTTAACTTATGTTCCCAAATAATATCGTTTGCCTCTTTTAAAGTCGTTCCTTCGGGAGCGGTTATCAATTTAGATAACGGTGTCATAAATGAATCTACTCTATCTGTCAATTCCATACGACTAACTCGATAATCTCTACTACTGACAATACCCAATAACTTCGAATTTGCCGTACCATCTTCTGTTACCGCAACCGTCGAATGTCCGTTCTTTTCTTTTAACTCTAAAATATCTTTTAAAGTTTGATCGGGACGAATATTAGAATCCGATGTAACAAAACCCGCTTTATAAGATTTTACTCTTTTAACCATAGCGGCCTGATTTTCAATACTTTGAGAACCGTAAATAAATGATACCCCACCCTCTCTAGCAAGTGCGACCGCCATTGTATCATTGGATACAGACTGCATAATCGCAGATACCAAAGGTGTATTCATTACAATCGTAGATTCTTCTCCCTTTTTAAATTTAACAAGTGGTGTTTTTAAAGAAACACGATTGGGAACACAATTTTCATCGGAATATCCTGGAACCAATAAATATTCACTAAATGTATGAGATGGTTCGTCATAATAAAAAGCCATATTGCCCTCCTAAATTAAACTATTGAAAATATTATACTATCTATAATCTTTATTTTCAATAGTAATAACATCAACTTTTCCAAACTTATTTTTCT
>CANQDJ010000057.1 GCA_947592005.1 uncultured Anaeroplasma sp. | reverse complement strand
AGCGGAATTTAGCTCTATTTTTTAATTCTTATTTTTTACAACCTTTGTCAGCGGAATTTACTTTTATAATTAACGAACTTTTTTAATTTTCATATTTTTTTGTTGAATTGGAAAAGCTTTTTTATACTTGCGATGTTTGCCTTTAATGACATTTTATATGTAATTTAATGTGTTAATTTATGAATTCACAAAAATAAAACAAAAAGAAGTATTATAGTTCCTCAAATTTTTTGAAAGAATCTCTATTAATACTTCTTTTTTATTAGCACATAAATATTTAATCTATTTTATGTTGGTTTCTATTTTCTCTTTTCCGCCCATATAAGGTTGTAAAACCTTTGGAATTTTTATAGAGCCATCTTCTTGATAATTATTTTCTATTACCGCAATCAATCCTCTCGGAGAGGCAACTACCGTATTATTTAGTGTATGAACCAAATACGTTCCGTTTTCATTTTTTGTTCTTATACCCAATCGTCTTGCTTGAGCGTCACCCAATGTAGAACAAGAACCGACCTCAAAATATTTCTTTTGTCTTGGACTCCATGCCTCTACATCACAACTTTTTACTTTTAAATCCGCCAAATCGCCCGTACAACATTCCAAAGTTCTTACCGGAACATCTAAACTTCTGAAAAACTCTACTGTATAAGACCACATCTTGTTATACCACTCCATACTATCTTCCGGTTTACATATAACAATCATTTCTTGTTTTTCAAATTGATGAACACGATAAATTCCTCGCTCTTCAATACCATGAGCACCTACTTCTTTTCTAAAACAAGGAGAATAAGAAGTTAAAGTAATCGGTAATTCGCTTTCTTTAACAATTTGATTTTTAAACCGTCCAATCATAGAATGTTCCGATGTACCGATTAAATACAAATCTTCTCCTTCAATCTTATACATCATATTTTCCATTTCCTTAAAACTCATAACACCTTTGACCACATCACTATGAATCATAAACGGCGGAATACAATAAGTAAATCCCTTATCTATCATAAAATCTCTGGCATAACTCAACATAGCCGAATGTAATCTTGCCACATTCCCCATTAAATAATAAAATCCATTTCCACTTGTCCTAGCGGAGGCATCTTTATCCAATCCGTTTAACTTCGCAATAATATCCGCATGATACGGAATCTCATATTTTGGAACGACCGGTTCCCCATACCGTTCTATTTCCACATTCTCACTATCGTCTTTTCCAACCGGAACGCTTTCGTCAACAATTTGAGGAATAACCATCATCTTTTCCATTAATTTTTGTTGATATTCTTCCAATAACGGATCGATTTCGGCTATTCTTTGATTGTTTTTATTTACTATTTCTTTAATCTCATTGGCCTTATCAATTTCCTTAGCCCGCATATAGGCTCCAATCTGTTTGCTGAGATCATTTCGAGAAGCCCGCAATGCTTCCCCTTCCTGTTTTAAAGCACGAATCTGCTTGTCTAATTCCAAAACTTCATCTACAAGAGGAAGTTTTTCATTTTGAAACTTCTTTTCGATATTCTTTTTTACCAAATCCGGATTTTCACGAATAAATTTTAAATCTAACATGTTATTTTCTCCTTCCAAATAAAAAATCCTTAGCAAAACTAAGGACGAATTATCGTGGTGCCACCTTACTTCCGATTTCCATCGGCTCTCTTATCTCTTAACGCGAGTAGCACGAATCTTATCAAGGGTAGATTCGCTAACCTATCCGACCGCATTCCACCAACCTGCCGCTCTCTATACGGAAATCCGTTAACTACTATGTCCCATCACTTAAGATTATAAAATAATTATAGCATATTATTGGCCTTTTTCAACATTTATTTTCTCTTTGATAGTGTAATTTATAGTTATTTTATGATAATTTCTTAATAGTTATATTTTGATTATTTCCCAAGTTCGTCACTTTAAAAAGTAAAAAGGGTGTTTTTGTTACACCCTTTATAATTTAGAGAACCAGTATTTCTACTCTTAAGTATTGGTTATAGATTATTAAATTATAATATATTCTTTTTTTTCTATTCCTTTTTTTCCGCACCTCTTATTTTGTCATATAATTTTCTTATAAGAGTAATTTGAGATATATCATAATTTTTATTAAATGAATTACCACAGCATTTACAAACATAGTTAGCTGTATAGTGTCTGTCCTCTGTTTCGTCTGTTTCAGTATGACTAACATCACCATAAACATCGGCTACTACTTCTCCAGTACCTACAGTTCTAACCTCACCAATTTTTTCTTTACTTGTGTACGTGTAAGAACTAAAAAACACTTCACTTCTATATTTATCTTTTCTTATCATCAAGCAAACACCTGAATTTTGGCATTTATTGCAAGTGATTTTATGTCTTAAATATGAAATCATTAATGTTACATATGGAACTACAAAGGCAGTTATTGATGTAACTATTTTTTTAATCATAAGAGACATCTTATCTATATCTATATCCATTTCTACACCAGAAAATTTTTCAAATGGAAAGAAAAAATAAGATACAACTATCCCAGTAATTGTTATTATTGTCAAAGGTAATATAACAATCAATTTAAAATCACGAGTTTTTAAGAATGGCATATTATTTAAAATGGTAAATAGAAATGCATCATATATGAACATCGCAAATCCTTCAATTAATATTAAAATAAATACTTGAATAAATAATATATAATCAAAAATAATTGACAAGCCTACTGCAATAAATCCACTCAAAAGTAACGCGATAGAATATGTTAAAACAATAAATACCAAATGAGTTGCTATTCTATTACCCCTAGATGCATTACTAAATTCTGTAGAAGAATTATTCATGATAGGATTTCGAAGCTCCTCTATACTAGCAATGAATATTATAAAGCCAATTATAAACATTATAAAAAACCACCCATTAACAAAATAACATAAAGTAGCTCCACCAAAAAATAGACCAATACCAAGTATTATTCCTATAAGCGCTCCTAACATTAAAACATTTCACTCCTTAAAAAATAGCAAATATCCTTAATTAAATTATATCTACCCTTATATATTTTTGTCAATATTTGTTTTTTTTCGATAGATTGTGGCATAGCTACTTCCCTATGGATAGTGTAATATTTTCAGAAAGCAAAAACTTCACCTATAGTTTTATAAAGATGTTAATTCAATTTCTATTCCTAAAACCCCATACATATTTATATTTTCTTGCGTGTAATATTTAAGCATGTCTTTTGGATTTGCCTCTTCACTCTTCTCATATCCTAAAATGGTTTTATCTTTAAATGCTTTATATAAGTCTTCAAAGTTTTTGTAATGATGAAGTTTTATTATTTTTACAGTAATTATTTCTTTTGTAGATTTATTTGTAAATTCAATAAAATCATTTATTTTGAGTAGCTTTCTTTTTTCATCTTCCAATCTTAATTCAATGGTTTTAATTTTATTTTTTATCATTCTAAATGGTTCATCATTTAGATTCATTTTGTGTGTTGCAGGAGAGTCATTTTTTAATCTTGCTTGTAATGAACGATTTTTTTCTGCAATAATTCTGGAATCTAATAATTCTTTGTCATAATCTTTAACTTTTATTTCCAGAATATTATAGGATTCTTCTTTACACTTTTTCATAAATTCCCCCTCCCTTTTTACAAATTTATATTTAGTTCATTTTTTCTTCATTGGAGTAAACGAACCGCCACACCATAAAATCAACAAAAAATCAGTGTAATTTAAGATAAACACTGATTTTTTCCCCTTTTTAAAGTGGCAAACTTGGGTTATAGCATATTATTGGCCTTTTTCAACATTTATTTTCTCTTTGTCCATTTCGGATTTTATATAAAAATATCCAATTACACAACCGATAGCGATAATCACCAAAACAATGATTACATCGACGAACCATAAATGCCATAAAGAATGAAACCATACCCCATAAACACTAGAGGTAACAATGATATATCCTATAACCAATAAAATATTTTTATATTGGTTTTTCCATAATTTTTTCATATTCTCACCTTAACATAACATCATTATATCGAAATTTTAAAATCTTTACAAGATTAACCTCTTTTAAACTGATTCTCTTCTCTATCATACCAATACCCAACTTCTTTTAACGTAGATACGATTCCCATAAAATCTTCATCTAAGTCATTACATAATTCTTCCAATGAAGAATACATATCTCTCAGTTTGGTATTCACTATACTCAATAAAATATAAGGATTATCCGATAACATTACGCTTCCGCTTTCTTTGATTTCTTTTCCTTATTTGAAACCGGTTTTGCCAATATACCATCTGCAATCAATATAATAGAAACCAACAAAATCAAAACCACAAATATCCACAATATAACCACATCGGAAAACAATGGTTTTGCGTAAATATACGTTCCGAACGTCATCATAACAATAGCCACGACAAGCCACCAAATCGGATATTTTTCATTATTTCCCTTTTGATGATAATACGCCCGAAATACTTCTACCGTACCTCGACACCATAACACCAAGCCCAAAATAGCACAGGCACCGCCGATATTAAATACTCTACATTGCTGAAGAATACAACCCAAAGCGATTAAAGCCAAAACCACAAATTCGATAATCGTAAGAATTTTAACCACACTATTGGCTCTACCCATTACTTTTTTAAATAAAAATAACGCCAAATACAATATGATGCATGCACATATAATGATATTAACGATTTGTCTACCCCATTTTTGCCAAAAAACCCATTTAGGTAATCCTTCCCAAACTGGCATCAACATAACTCCCAATATAACTCCCAATATACCGAATACAAGATATAACCAAAACAATTTTGTTTTAGCTGGGTGAAATAATTTTAAAATAAAATTTTTCATTTGAATTCCTCCTAATACTTTTTACATTATACTCCATTTTCAATAAACTTAAAAGACTTATCTATGAAATTGTGCCTCATATAATTTCGCATATTCGCCCTTTTTCTCCAACAAATCCTTATGCGTTCCATGTTCTTGAATTTTTCCATTTAAAACGACAAATATTTCATCAGCATTTTGAATCGTCGACAATCGGTGAGCGACAACAATCGTCGTTCGTCCTATACAAAGTTCATCTAACGCTTTTTGAATTAAAATCTCCGTCGCATTATCCAACGCACTGGTTGCCTCGTCCAAAATCAAAATCGAAGGATTCTTTAAAAACACTCTGGCGATAGACAATCTTTGTTTTTGCCCACCCGAAAGTTTAATTCCTCTTTCGCCAATCTGCGTATCATACCCATTTTCCAAAGAACGAATATATTCATCGATATTCGCTTTCTTCGCAGCCTCTACCACTTCTTCAAAACTCGCATCTAATCTTCCATATAAAATATTTTCTTTTATACTTCCATTAAACAAGAACACATCTTGCTGAACAATTCCTATATTTTTTCTTAAACTATGAAACGTTAAAGAATTAATATCCAATCCATCTATATAAATATTTCCTTCCGTTACTTTATAAAAATTGGGAATCAAATGACATATCGTAGTCTTTCCGCCACCGGAAGAACCCACTAACGCAATCTTTTTACCGGAAGAAATATGAAAAGATACATTTTTTAAAACATCTTTCGTCGTTTCATATTCAAAAGATACATCTTTAAATTCAATATCACCCTTCAACCGATCTACTTCTATCGCATCATCGGCTTGTTGTTCTTCTTTTTGTTCCAATATTTCCAAAAACCGTTTAAATCCTGTTACTCCATTTTGATATTGTTCTACGAAATTAATTAACGTTGTCAACGGATTAATAAACAAATTAATAGATACCACAAACGTTATATAATTAGCCAAAGACATTTTCTCATATCCAACCAATATCCCTCCGGCTATCAATACAACCACATTAAATAAATCGGTAATAAACGTCGTCGAAGAAAAAAATTGTCCCATTGACTTATACGCAATACTTCTCGATTTAACATAATTTTTGTTCCCTATCTCAAACTTTTCCAATTCCTTATCTTGATTGGTAAATGCCTTCGTTACCCGAATACCAGTAATCGATGATTCCAAAGAAGCATTGATTTCAGCGACAGACTTTCTCGTTTCGGTAAAAGCCTTATTCATCTTTTTCCGAAAAACTAAACTGATTACCACCAAAAAAGGAACACACGCAAATATAACAAGAGTAAATATCCAATTTAAACTCAATAAATACAAAAAAGAAAGAATAATGGTGATTCCGCAAATAAAAAGATTCTCCGGCCCATGATGTGCCAATTCGGAAACCTCCATCAAATCATTCGTCATACGGGACATAATCTTTCCCGTTTCTTGTTCATCATAATAAGAAAAAGGCAGTTTTTGCAGTTTATTAAACATATCCCTACGCATATCCGCCTGCATATTCACCCCAATAACATGTCCATAATACTGGACAAAATATCTTAGTAACATTCTTATAAAATAACAAGCCAATAACCCGATTCCGAATAAAACAATAAAACGAATTTTCTCATTTAAAACCAATTCCTCATTCGGAACTATCTTTTCCAATATCGTATTGGTCAATATAGGATAACCCATACCGATTAAAGAAATAAAAAGAGAAGCCAACATATCTAAACAAAACATCAACCGATATGGTTTATAATAAGAAATAAACTTTCGAAACATATATACACTCCTTTATAGATAAAAAAACTGCAAACATTGCAGTTTTAATATAACATTCCCATTAAGCTCTTCTAATTTTCCCATCTAAGCCATGCAACATCACATAACTTCCGTCATTTTTATTCGCACAAAGTTCTTTGGCATATTGTAGGGCTTCCGCTTGCGTATTAAATAATTTAATTACTTTATTGGAACCTTGAATAAACACTTTCCATTCCCTACCATTATTATCTCGTTTTGTAACATGATAAACAGTTTTGGTTGCTGATTTTGAAGGGGTTTCCGTCGCCGTAAGTACTGGCTTAGTTGTATCTACTTTCTTCGTAGGAACTTTTTTTACAACTGTTTTTTTATTTTCTTCTTTTTGTTTCTTAACTTCCTCCGTCTTTTTCGTTTCTACTCGGGAAACCGGTTTAGCCTTTGGAGTGGCAGGAACTTTTGTCGTCTTTGTCGGCTTTTTAGCGGCAACAGAAGCGGCTTCCACTTTTTGTGTTTCCGAAACTTTCGTTGTTTTTTCTTTCGCTTTCGGGGAAGTAACCCGTTTTACAGGTGTAGGTTTTATATTTTTATTGTTTGTAGCCATCTTTTATTCCTCCATATTCAACTATTTATCTTGATTATAAAGATTTTTTTATAAAAAGTAAATAAAAATGACAAAAAAACTTATATTTTTTATATAAAAGTTAATTATAAAAGTAAATTCCGCTGACAAAGGTTGTAACTTTTAAAAAGAGTCTTGAAAGAGAAAAATCCGCT
>CANQDJ010000056.1 GCA_947592005.1 uncultured Anaeroplasma sp. | reverse complement strand
ATGACAAATGGAATAATAGAAGAATCCGATACAATAGGGAAATTCGGATATGTGGTTTGTTCAAAAAATTCTACGATAACGTATTCTTTTACGGGGACAAGAATTGCTATTTTCGGTTATGCAAAAAAAGATAGTGATTTTTCGGTTCAAATTGATTCTGGCAAATGGATAAATTTAAAATGTTTGAAATCCGAAGAATTGAATATTTTGTTTAGTAATATAGATTTGGAGAATGGAAATCATACGATTAAGATTAAATGTAAGAATAAAAATGTTAAGTTTTCTTGTTTCGCAAATGGATAAGAGTGGAATATTAGATTAAAAAATGAAATATAATTTTAAATCGTTAATTATAAAAATTTTTGTTGAAAATACAATTGACTAGTGTTTTTGTTTTTGTTATAATGTATAAGCACGTGTATGGTTATGCGTGAGGGAGTGGGAGGATATATATCTGTTGAACCACATCATTGAAAGAAGGAGGAAACGATTATGGCTAAGAAAGTTGTAAAAGTAGTTAAATTACAAATTCCGGCTGGCAAAGCGAATCCGGCACCCCCAGTAGGTCCGGCATTAGGACAAGCAGGGGTTAATATTCCGGGCTTTTGTTCTCAATTCAATGAAAAAACAAAGGATAAAATGGGATATACATTGCCGGTAGTTATTTCGGTATATGAGGACCGTTCTTTTACTTTTATAGTAAAGACTCCGCCGGCTTCTGATTTATTATTGAAGGCTGCGGGAATCGAAAAAGGTTCTGAAAATTCCAAAAAGCATACCGTTGCCAAAATATCAAAACAAAAAGTTAGAGAAATTGCGGAAATGAAGATGCCGGATTTGAATGCCAATGACATTGAAGCAGCAATGAAGATTATTGCCGGTACTGCCAAAAATATGGGCATCGTCGTTGAAGAGTAATTTCGGGTTGTTATATACAGCCTAAACTTGTGGGAGGAAATCCCGCTAGACCACATTTAGGAGGATAATATGAAGAGAGGAAAAAAATACGTAGAAGCCGCCAAGTTGATCGATAAAAACAAAAGTTATCCTGTATTGGAAGCGTTGGATTTAGCATGTAAAACATCAACTGCAAAGTTTGACGCATCTGTTGATGTAGCATTCCGTTTGAATATCGATCCACGTAAGTCAGACCAAAGTATTCGAGGGGCTCTTGTTTTACCAAATGGTACAGGAAAAACTCGTAAGGTTTTGGTTTTATGTCGTGGAGCAAAGCAACAAGAGGCAACAAATGCCGGTGCAGATTATGTCGGCGAAGCAGAAATGATTACAAAGATTCAACAAGGTTGGTTTGATTTTGACGTTATTGTAGCCACACCGGATATGATGGGACAGTTAGGTAAATTAGGTCGTGTTTTGGGGCCGAAAGGATTAATGCCAAACCCTAAGACCGGAACGGTTACAATGAATGTAGAGCAAGCCGTTAAAGAAATTAAAGCAGGTAAGGTTGAATATCGTGTAGATAAAACGGGAAATATTCAAATGCCAATTGGAAAGGTTTCTTTCGGAGCAGAAAAACTTAAAGAAAACTTAAAGGTTGTTTATGATGCTTTAATAAAGGCTCGTCCTTCCACTGTGAAGGGTTCCTACATTAAAAATGTAGCGGTTGCATCTACTATGGGACCTGGCGTAAAGGTCGATTTTGAAACTATTGCAAAGTAAATATAAATTTTACCGAAGACAGTAGGTGGGCATAAGCCCTTAATTTCTACCGAGGAAATAATAGATTTGTAAGAATCTTCTTTTACCTTGGTAGAAGAAGATTTTTCATTATACAAACGGAGGTGTAAAAATGAAAGAAAGCATTTTATTGGCAAAGCAAAATGAAGTGGCAAAAGTTGCGGAAAAAATGAAAAATTCCGCTGCGGTAGTTGCGTTCAAATATCAAGGCTTAACCGTAGAAGCATTCCAAAATTTGCGTAAACAAATGCGTGAAAACGGATGTGAAATCAGCGTTTTGAAAAATAATATATCTTCAAGAGCAGCAAAAGAATGCGGTTATGATGGATTATGCGATGCATTCGCAGGTCCGGTTGCTGTTGCTTTTTCAGCAAATGATGTAGTCGCTCCCGCAAAGGTGCTTTTCAAAGTTGCAGATGCCGAAAACAGTAAGGTCGAAGTTATTAAGGGTGTTGTAGATGGGGATATCTTTGGTTTCGATCAATTAAAGACATTATCACAATTACCATCTTATGAAACATTATTAACTCAATTAGCAGCCGGTATGTTAGGTACTTTAAATCAATTAGCGATTGGTTTAAATATGTTAGTTGAAAAAGAACAATAAGCCGAAAGAATAGAGGAGGAAAATAGAAATGGCTAAATTAACTAAAGAAGTATTTATTGAATCATTAAAGGAAATGACAATTCTTGAAATCAAAGAATTGGTAGATGCTATGAAGGAGGAATTCGGAATCGATCCTTCTGCAGTTGCTGCTGCTCCTGCCGCAGGTGCAACCGCTGCCGCTGCCGCTCAAGAACAAACAGAATTTGATGTAATCTTAGCGTCAGCAGGTGCTGCAAAACTTAATGTTATCAAGGTTGTTAAGGAAGTAACAGGTTTAGGATTAAAGGAATCTAAGGATTTGGTAGATGGTGCTCCGAAACCAGTTAAAGAAAAGGTTTCTAAGGCAGAAGCAGACGAATTAAAACAAAAATTAGAAGCAGCCGGCGCAACCGTAGAAATTAAGTAAAAAGGGAAATATAAAGGGCTTAAGATGACTTAAGTCCTTTTTCCTAATATAAGCATGGAAAGTCATTATTATTCTAAAACCCAAGAAAATGTCAAATCCAATCCGACGACATTTTCTTTTCCATTTGCCGATACGTCTTTTACATTTCATACAGATCATGGTGTTTTTTCAAAAGATTATGTAGATTATGGATCTTATGTTTTATTGAAAAATTTTCAACCGAATGCATTACCAGAACCTATCTTAGATATGGGAGCCGGCTATGGGGCAATCGGAATTGTTTTAGCGAAATTATATGATAAACCAGTGGATATGTGTGAAATAAATGAAAGGGCGTTTCATTTGATAAAACAAAATATAGTGGAAAATAAAGTAAATCAAGCCTTTGCGTATCATAGTGATTTATATACGGAAGTCGAAGGAAAAAAATATTCTTCCATTGTTACAAATCCACCGATTCGGGCAGGGAAATCCATTGTTTATCAGATGTATGAGGGGGCATATAGGCATTTGGTTTCTCAAGGAGAACTTTGGGTTGTTATTCAAAAAAAACAAGGAGCCCCGTCATCAAAGGCCAAGTTGGAAGAAATATTCGGGAATTGTACCATTATAAAAAGAGATAAAGGGTATTATATTTTAAAATCAGTGAAAGAGAAGTAGGCAATCGAATTAAGATTGCCTTTTATTTATGTTGGAATATCGTAAAATCTTGACAGGCTAAGGGTTTTTATTTTATAATATAAATAATAGTATCGTTGTAAAAGTTAATGGCAAAATCATAGAAATATGATGACGCAAAACTAAAGGGCCTTTAAAATGGCAGCCAGTTGTCTTTTTAACCTTTTTTATGTTTGAACTGGAGGATATTTGCCGTGAGAATAAGAGATTTAAGATGGTATATCTTAGCAAGTGTTATATTAATTATTTCTTATGCCGCAATCGCCGTTTGTTATTATTTGCCAATTCGAGCAAAGGCCGAAGATTCTATGAAAGTTTTAGGATTAGAGGCAACGAAAAATACTGCAAGTTTGGCAGAAGAAAGAATAAATACCATATATGATAAGTATATTTCAAACGAAATTGAGTTGGATACGGATTTTAATCAAAGTTATTTACCGGCTAAATTTAATAATATTGCCGAAACGGAAAGAAGACTTATTATAGCGAGAGATAATGATTTTGTGTTTCAATCTGCAGATACATCGTATTATCTTTACATATTAAAAGATTTGGAAAATCAAGAACAAATATGTGGTAAGATTTCTCTTTCTGAAGTTTTTTCCTTTTTAGATGAAACGACAGAGGAAAATGCCAATCAAATATTCGATACGTTCGTATATGATGTTTCGGGATTGATTTATTATGATAATACGGGAAAAGATTTTCGATTGATGGCGAATGCGTTGGGAACGTCTACTTTTGATTTAGTAGAAGAAAGTGGAACGTTTAACGGAATTTATACTATTTCCGGTCAATCCGGTGTTCTTTCTGGAACCAAGTTAAAAAATATTTATTTAAGTGTTTTTATTCCGATTACTGACCCATATTTGGCTATCGATTGGGTACTGCAACAAGCAATGATTTTCTATTCTATTGGTATTGTCTTTGTTGTGGCGATGTTGGTGTTATTGATTTTAGGTTGCCGAAGAGCATCTCAATTATTGAGAGTAGATCGTCATGCTGTAGAATCCACTAAAGCCGTCGTTATTCGAACGGATCTTCAGGGTAAGGTAATTTTTACGAATAAAACATTTAAACAAATTTATGGAATACGAAAGTTGGAAAGTATCGACGAATTTACAGATGTTGATACGGGTGAAAGTATTTTGAATACAATGAAAGAGAATAAAGCATTTGAGTGTTCTTTGACATTAGATGAAGAAAATGATGATGTAAAATATTTTCATTTAAGTCCGTTAAAAATCGCATCTTCTTATTATTTGATGGGAACGGATATTACCATTGATTATTTGAGAAGAAAACATTTGTTCTTGATGAGTGGTAGAAACGAAATTACAAATTGCGATAACGGATTCTCTTTAACGAATAATTATAATCATATTATTTTAAATGCTTCTTTTTATGATATTGCCTTTGTGGAATATAATATCACAAAATATGAAGAGATTATCGGTGTATTTGGAAGAAGTAATTTTAATATATTGTTGAATGAGTTTTTGACGATCATTCAAGAAACATATACGGATATGGCAATTTATCATATGAGTGATTCTAAATTTATTGTAGTCTATCCGAATGAAAAAATAGAAGATGTTGTTGAAAAGATACAGACTTCTTTGGATATTTTGAGAAGACCGTTTCAAATTAAACAAAATCATATTTATATAAAATGTAAAATCGTTGTTTATAATTTGAAGAAAGAAGAAGCAAAAGATGTATCTTTGGATACAATCAAGAACAAGTTGGAATTGGCATTAAGAAATATTGCGGATTTCTCGGCAAAAGACTTTATCATTTATGAACCGGCTATGGATAATGTTATTGAAGCGGCAGAAGAAATGGAAAAAGATTTAGTCAGAGGCCTTCAAAACAACGAATTCCGTATGTATCTACAGCCACAATATGATGTAGTTTCCAATAAAATCGATGGATTTGAGGCTTTGATTCGTTGGGCAAATCCAAAATATATGGATAAATCTCCACAAGTATTTATCGAGTTGGCTGAACAAAGAGGATACATGTTGGATATTGGAAGATATGTTATAAAAGAAACATTCCGATTGGCTAAATTGTTAGAACCGTTTAATGTACATGTATCTATGAACGTTTCTCCGGTTCAACTTTTACAAGTCGGATTTGTTCAACAAATGGTCGATGAATTTAAGTTGGTTAAATTGAAACCGGGAAGTGTGGCAATAGAAATTACGGAAACATTCTTAATGGGCAACTTCCAGTTGATGACGGAAAAACTGAAACGATTACGAGAGATGGGATTCCATATTCACTTAGACGATTTCTGTACAGGATATTCTTCTATGTTGTATTTAAAGGATTTACCTGTCGATACACTTAAAATTGATAAAGAGTTTACCAAATATATCGAAACCAATAAGGTTCATGCCAGCATAGTAAAAACAATTTGTGCATTGGGAACATCTTTGAATTTGGATATTATATGCGAAGGTGTTGAAACACAAGGTCAATCCGATATGGTTAAACATTTCGGTGCGAGAGTAATTCAGGGATATTTAATTGGTAAGGCTATGCCTTTTGAAAAGGCGTTGGAACTTTTAGAAAAATACAATGGTAAAAAGAAATAGGAGAGATGGGTATGTTTTTAATGGATAACGGAGCCGCAATTCTGTTAAGTGTTTTGTTTGTTTTAATAACGATAGGGCTTTCGGTTTTATTTCTATTTTTGATTCGACATAATATGAAACGACAAAAAGAAGAACACGAAGTTATTGTGGATAATGCCATAACGAAACGGGCTATGGAAGATTCCATTCGTCAATATATTAAAAAAGTGGATCGATTTGGTGCGTTGACATTAATATATGTGGATATTGATAGTTTCGGAGATTTGAATGAGGTATTCGGAAAAGAAACTTGTGATCAGATTTTAAAAGAAATGGCTGCCAGAATGTTGAGGGTTTTACCATATAAGGCTTCTTTATGTCGATATGAAAATGATGAATTTTTGATTTTTATTAAAGATGAAGACAATAAATCCAGAAATGAAAAATTGGCTGCCAGATTGAATGAGATTGTTTCCGCTCCGTATCAAGTATTGGTAGGAGAATCTCTTACGGTTACCGCATCTATCGGACTTGTTTCTTATCCGGTTGCGGGAGCGACATTTGAAGAATTATATGCCAATTTACAATTAACTACGTATGTGTCCAAACGAGATGGTGGGGATAAATTTACAAACTTCTATGCCTCTATTAAAGAAGAAGAACAAGAGAATATGTTATATTATAAAGAAGTTAAAAATGCTATTTTGAATAAAGAGTTCGTTTTGTATTATCAGCCGATTGTGAATTTGGTAGATAAAACATTAAATGGGGCAGAAGCCTTAATGCGTTGGAATCACCCAACCAAGGGAGTTCAAGCACCGGCAACATTCTTAAAAGTCTTGGAACAAACCGGAGATATTAAATGGGTTGGTGAATGGGGTATTGAAACGATGATACGAACGCATAATGCGTTTGCGGAAAAATATCCTACTGTTCCTTTGAGATTATCTTTGAACTTATCTACAAAACAGTTATTAGATGTAAACTTAGCCAATAAGTTTATTGATTTAATGAATAAAAATAATGCGAAACCAGACGAGTATATGTTAGAAATTTCTGACTTTATGATGGTGGAAAAAATTGCGGTTATTAAAACCAATATTTATAAATTAAGAGATTTCGGTTTTAAAATTGCCGTAGATGGTTTTGAATTAGATGGACAATCCGTTCAGGCTATTCAACGTTCTCCAATCGATGTTATTAAACTCGGAAGATCTTTCTTAAAGGATATAGAAAATAACTTTATGAAAGAGAAATTATTGGCAATATTGGTTAAATATGCGAAGGACAATAATCGTATTTTGATAAGCGAAGGTATTGAAACGGCGGAAGTTACGAAGTATGTTAAGGAACAAAGTATTACTTTAGGACAAGGATATTATTTTGCAAAACCGATGAGTTTCGAGGCTTTTGATGAATATATTGAAAAGAAACAATATAAGACTTTATTAGATGATGTATCGATATTGGAAGATTCAGAAAACTTAATTCCAAAGGAAGAAGAACAAGTAGAAGAGCACGAAGAAACGGCAGAAGAACTTTTAGCCAGAGTAACCGGTCAAAAACCGACAGAATAATAGGAAGCAGTACATTTTGTACTGCTTCAGACTGTTGACAAACTAAAAATGTTAACAGTCTTTTCTTTTTACCTAGAGTTATACAGTGGATAAATATTTCT
>CANQDJ010000055.1 GCA_947592005.1 uncultured Anaeroplasma sp. | reverse complement strand
GCTATTCTTTTAATTAAAAAAGGTCTTGCCTATGTTGATGATTTATCTCAAGAAGAAATGAGTAAATATCGAGGGACTTTAAATACACCGGGTACGAATTCTCCTTGGCGGAATCGTAGTGTGGAAGAAAATTTAAAATTATTTGAAGAAATGAAAAACGGGAAATATAAAGAAGGAGAAAAGACATTGCGTGCCAAAATCGATATGGCTCACCCGAATATCAATATGAGAGATCCGGCAATGTATCGTATCCTACATATTTCTCATCATCGGCAAGGAACAAAATGGTGTATTTATCCGATGTATGATTTTGCCCACCCTCTACAAGATTCTTTCGAAGGAATTACGCATTCTTTATGTTCTTTGGAATACGATAACCATCGGATTTTATATGATTGGTTTATAGAAAAATGTGAAATGGAACATGTTCCGCATCAATATGAGTTCGGAAGATTGAATATAACGAATACGATTATGTCAAAACGATATTTGAGAGCGTTGGTGGATTGTAAGAAAGTATCAGGATATGATGATCCGAGAATGCCGACGTTATGTGGATTACGTCGTAGAGGTTTTACTCCGGATTCTATTCGTAATTTTATTTTGTCTACGGGTTTGTCGAGAGTAAATTCTACGGTTGAGGCAGAACAGTTGGAAGAAGAATTGAGAAATGATTTGAAAATGAAGGCAATGCGTCCGAATGTGGTTGTTCGCCCATTAAAAGTGATAATCGATAATTATCCGGAAGATAAGATAGAGTATTTGGATTGTCCGAATAATCAGGAAAATGAAGCGATGGGAAGTCGGAAGATTGCGTTTTCGAGAGAAGTTTATATCGAACAAGAAGATTTTATTGAAGAAAAACCGAATAAAAAATGGAAACGGCTTGCCTTAGGCGTTGAAGTTCGTTTGATGCATGCGTATTTTATTACGGCGACAAGTGTTGAAAAAGATTCTTTCGGGCATATCGTAGCGGTTCATGCGACATACGATCCGGAAACCCGTTCGGGAAGTGGATTTGATGGAAGAAAACCGAATGGAAATATCCATTTTGTCGATGCCAAAACATCTGTTCCTGCGACATTCCGCTTGTTTGAACCATTGTTGTTGGACGAAACAGAAGAGAATAAAGATTTGGATTTTATGGAACGGTTGAATCCGCATTCATTAGAGATTTGCGAGGGTTTTGCGGAAGAAAGTTTAAAAGACACACAACCTTTAGAACATTATCAATTTATTCGTAACGGATACTATGTAACCGATAAAGATTCTACGAAAGAACATTTGATTTTTAATCGTACTTGTGGTTTGAAATCATCTTTTAAGTTTTAAAAAATAGAAGGACTGTCTTAGACAGCCCTTTCTATTATGGGAGGAATTATGCTGAAAACTGTAAATTTAGGCTTACAATATGGCTCAAGGAAATTATTCGAACATGTTGATATTACATTTACCAAAGGGAATTGTTATGGTATTATCGGAGCGAACGGAGCGGGAAAATCTACTTTTTTAAAAGTTTTATCTAAAGAAATAGAATCTACTTCGGGAGAAGTTATTCTTGATCCGAATGAACGAATGAGCGTATTGAAACAAGATCAAAATGCGTATAATAATGAAACGGTACTTCGAACGGTTCTTTTGGGACATAAGCGTTTGGTTGAAATTATGGAACAAAAAGATATTCTATATTCCAAAGAAGATTTTTCCGATGAAGATGGAATTCGTCTAGCGGAATTGGAAGGGGAATTTGCCGATTTAAATGGTTGGGAAGCGGAATCCGATGCGGAAACGTTACTGAATGGAATCGGAGTGGAAGAAAAGTATCATCAACAGTTCATGAAAGATTTAGATGCTAAATTAAAAATTAAGGTTTTATTGGCTCAGGCTTTATTTGGAAATCCGGATATTTTATTATTGGATGAGCCGACGAATAATTTGGATTATAAATCTACAAAGTGGTTGGAGAATTTTCTTTTGTCTTTTGAAAACACAGTGTTGATTGTTTCTCACGATCGTCATTTTTTAAATAATGTTTGTACCCATATTTGCGATGTGGATTTTGGGAAGATTAAATTATATGTCGGAAATTATGAGTTTTGGTATGAATCTTCTCAACTTGCGTTACAACAAGCGAAGGATCAAAATAAAAAAGCGGAACAAAAAATCAAAGAACTTCAAGAGTTTATTGCTCGTTTTTCTGCCAATAAATCGAAATCTCGACAAGCCACTTCAAGAAAGAAGTTATTGGAAAAGATAAATATCGAAGATATAGAACCATCTTCCAGACGGTATCCTTATATTGGATTTAAACCGAATCGAGAAGTTGGCAATGATATATTATTTGTGGAAAATCTAACCAAGAAAGGTGTTTTTGAGAATCTTACGTTTTCGGTAAATAAGAATGATAAAATTGCATTTTTATCTGAAAATACACATCAAATTACGGTATTATTTGATATTTTGGCTGGGAAAGATACAGATTATACGGGCAAATTTAAATGGGGAATTACGACGTCTATAGGTTATTTACCGCAAAATAATAAAGAATATTTTGATAAAGATATTTCTTTGATTGATTGGTTACGGCAGTATTCTAAAGAAGATCAAACGGAAAGTTTTATAAGAGGTTGGTTGGGAAGAATGTTGTTTAGCGGAGAAGAATCTTTGAAAAAATGCAATGTTTTGTCCGGTGGAGAAAAAGTGCGATGTATGTTTGCCAAGATTATGTTAGAATCTCCGAATATTTTGTTGTTGGAAGATCCGACCAATCATTTGGATTTAGAGTCAATTACGGCATTGAATGAAGGAATGAGTAATTTCAAAGGGAATATTTTATTTTCTTCGCATGATGCCGAATTATTACAGACGGTAGCCAATCGAATTATTTCTTTTGAAAAAGATGGTAGGATTGTCGATCGTATGATGACGTATGAGGAGTTTATTGAACAAGAAGAATAAAGGAGGGGTATAATGGATTTACAGGAATTGAATTCTGCCCAACAAGAAGCGGTTACAACGACAGAAGGACCGGTAATGGTTATGGCAGGTGCGGGCAGTGGAAAAACTAGAGTTTTAACAATGAGAATCGCATATTTGATTTCGGAGTTAAAGATACCTTCTCCACAAATTTTGGCTGTTACGTTTACGAATAAAGCGGCAAGAGAAATGAAAGAACGAATTGCCGGTATTCTTTCTATAGATACGAAATATATGTGGGTTTCTACGTTTCATTCTTTTTGTGCGAGAGTTTTACGAATGGAAATTGAACGATTAAGTCCATATACCGCTTCTTTTATGATTATAGATGAAGAAGATTCTATTAAAATCGTAAAGGATATTATGAAAGAAAACAATATGATGGAATGTAAACCGAAGACAATTCATAATTATATTTCCAAAGCGAAGAATTTTATTGATTTTTCTATTCGTCAGCCGAGTATAGAACGGATTTATATCTATGTATATGAAAAATACGAAGCGTATTTGAGAAAGAATAATTTGGTTGATTTTGATGATTTATTGTTGTTGACGGTTTCGCTTTTTAAAAAGAATCCGGATATTTTGGAAAAATATCAAAATAAATTTCAATATATATTGATCGATGAATTTCAAGATACCAATGCGATACAGTATGATTTAATGGTGATGTTGGCATCTAGACACCATAATATATTTGTGGTAGGAGATGATTTTCAATCGATTTATTCTTTTCGAGGTGCAAGAATTCAAAATATTAATAAATTCAGAAAAGATTTTATAGAAACAAAATTGATTTTATTAGAAGAAAATTATCGGTCTACGGGTTCGATTTTAAATGTGGCGAATCAAATTATCGAAAACAATCCGAATCAGATTAAAAAGAAGTTATTTTCTAATAAAAAAAACGGAGTGTTACCATGTTATTATCATGCCGATACGGGATATGGAGAGGTAATGTTTGTCATAGATACGATTCGAGATTTAATGGCAAGGGGGAGCGAGTATAAAGATATTGCCATACTTTATCGGGCAAACTATTTATCCAGAAATTTTGAAGATATGTTGATTCGTTATCAAATACCATATAAGATTTATGGGGCTTTGTCTTTTTTCTCTAGAAAAGAAATCAAAGATGTTATAGCGTATTTACGGGTATTGGTTTTTCCGGATGATACATTTTCTTTTTTGAGAATCATTAATGAACCGAAAAGGAAAATCGGACCATCTACCATAGAAGCATTGACCAAATGGGCTAATTTTCAAAACGTGTCTTTATATGAGAGTATATCTACGTTTTCGTCAAAAGGAAGTGTCATAAAAACTTTAAAAGAATTTAAAGAAAGAATGGATAGTATTCGTTTTCAAATGGAAAATGTAAAATTAAGAGATTTGGTAGATTTGATTTTGACGGAAATGGAATATGAAACGGCTTTGAAAAAGGAAGAAGATACCTATGAGGATCGGATGGAAAATGTTCGGGAATTAAAAAGTGTTTTACGAGAAACCGAAGAGTATTACAGTGGTTCAAACCAAGAAAAGTTGGAACAATTTTTATTTGATTTGGCATTAAGGACGGATAAAGATAATGAATCTGCCGATGCCAATGCGGTATTGTTGAGTACGTATCATCAAGTCAAAGGATTGGAATTTGATACGGTGTTTATGGTAGCGATGGAGGAAACTATTTTTCCTTTTTCGGATTGTAAAACCGATGAAGAGATAGAAGAAGAACGACGAGTTTGTTATGTGGGAATTACCAGAGCGAAAGAACGGTTGTATGTTACCAATGCCGAAAATCGGTATTTATTTGGAAGTCAAAATTATATGTTTCCATCGAGATTTATCAAAGAGATGGGATTAACTGTGAAAAAACAATCTGTGATAAATCGGAATACAATGGAAGAAGAAAAGGAAACGGTTGTCATTAAGACGGGAGATAAAATCAATCATAAGGTTTTTGGTGATGGAGTAGTGGTAAAAGCGGAAGGAAATAAAATTACGGTCGCTTTTGCTATTCCGTATGGAGTAAAAGAATTATTGGCAACACACCCTTCGATTCGTAAATTAATACGATAGAATGAAAAAATTGTGATATAATGGAATAAGAAAGAAGTGGAAGCAATATGAAATATTATGTTGGAATTGATTTAGGAACTTCCGGTGTTAAGGGTGTTGTGTTTGACAGAAAAGGGAATGTGATATATTCTCATTCGGAAGAATACGATATTCTTTCTTCCCAATCGGGGTATGCAGAACAGAATCCTCGAATTTGGTTGGAAAAGACACTTTCGGTTTTGAAAAATATAGGAAAACAAGTATGGGTAAAAGAGGTTATGGGTATTGGATTGTCTGGGCAGATGCATGGGTTGGTGTTGTTGGATAAAGAAGATAACCCATTACGAAATGCGATAATTTGGTGTGATAATCGAACGAGTGCTGAGGCAAAACAAATCGAGGAAGCAATCGGATTGGAAAAGTTAAAGAAGATAACGGGGAATATTGCGATGGCACCATTTACTTTGGCAAAATTATTGTGGGTAAAGAATCATGAGCCGGCAATATATCAAAAGATCGATAAGGTTTTACTTCCCAAAGATTATATAGCCTATATGCTTACAAACCGGTTTTATGCCGAGTATTCCGATACTTCGGGTATGCAGATAATGAATATAGAAAAATTGGAGTATGCGGAAGATGTTTTGCATTGTTTTGATATTCCTTTGAAATGGTTCGCGAAATTGATTAAAAGCGAAGATATTCGAGGATATATAACCGAAGATATTCAAAAGGAAACAGGATTGAAAGATGTGTTTGTTTGCGGAGGAGCCGGAGATCAATCTGCCGGTGCGATAGGGAGTGGTATTTTAAGAGAGGAAGACGCTTCTATTGTGTTAGGTTCTTCGGGGGTAGTGTATTCTCCGACGGAAACGTTATTTATTGCGGATAAAGGGGAGGTTCAAACTTTTTCAACGGCTATTTATGGGAAATATCATATAATGGGAGTAACCAATGGGTGTGGTACATCTCTAAAATGGTTGAGAGATAAGGTTTTTTATAAAGGATATAATGATATGACGGCGTTGGCGTCTTTAGCCCCTTGTGGGAGTAAGAATGTTTTTTATCTTCCGTATTTAATGGGGGAACGAACTCCTATTTTAGATACCGATGCCAAAGGAGTATTTATCGGTTTGCAGAATACGACCGATGAAGGAATTTTGATTCGAAGTGTTATGGAAGGTGTAGGATATTCTATAAAGGATTGTTTTCAGTTGATAAAAGGAAATAAGAAAAGAATTGTAATCAGCGGGGGTGGAGCGAATTCTTTGTTGTATCGTAAAATCATAGCGTCTATGATACATCGACCGGTTGTCCGTATCCGTCAGAGTGAAGGAGCGGCTTTGGGTGCGGCTATTTTGGCGATGGTTGCCGGAAAGGAATATGCGACAATCGAAGAAGCATGTGATAGTATCATTCAAATAGAGGACGAAACGAAACCCGATGTATTATGGGAAGAAGAATATGAAAAAGGCTATACCATATATAAAAAGATATATGAGCAAAATAAATTAATATTTAAGATGATAAAGGAGAAAGAAAATGAAGTATTTTAATTTTGAAAAGATTTTGTATGAAGGAAGTAAAAGTTCTAATCCATTGGCATTCAAACAGTATAATCCCGATGAAAAGATTTTGGGAAAGCCGATGAAAGAACATTTGAAATTCGCTATGAGTTGGTGGCATACTTTATGTGCACAAGGAACCGATCCTTTCGGTGAAAATACGATGAATCGCCCTTGGAATCAGGAAGATGCATTGAAAACGGCAATGGCTAAAGTAGATGCCGGATTTGAGTTTATGCAGAAATTAAGTATATCTTATTTTTGTTTTCACGATCGGGATTTGGTTTCCGAAGGGGCTACTTTACAACAAACCAATGAACTTTTAGATAAAGTTTCCGATTATATTTTAGTGAAAATGAAGGAAACGGGAATTCGTTGTTTATGGGGAACGGCTAATTGTTTTAATAACAAAAGATATGTTCATGGTGCGGGAACATCTTGTAATGCGGAAGTGTTTGCGTATGCGGCCGCCCAAATTAAAAAGGCAATCGAGATTACCAAAAAATTAGGTGGCGAAAATTATGTATTCTGGGGTGGACGTGAAGGATATGAAACTTTATTAAATACCGATATGGAATTGGAATTGAATAATTTCGCTTATCTTTTGACTTTGGCAAGAGATTATGCCAAAGAAATCGGATTCGATGGGCAATTTTTGATTGAACCTAAACCAAAAGAACCAACCAAACATCAATATGATTTCGATGTTCAAACGGTATTGTCTTTTTTAAGAAAATATCATTTGGATCAAGATTTTAAAATGAATATCGAAGCCAATCATGCAACGTTGGCAGGTCATACTTTCCAACATGAACTTTGTGTAGCACGAATCAATGGTGTATTGGGTAGTATCGATGCCAATCAAGGAGATATGTTGTTGGGTTGGGATACCGATCAATTCCCTACCAATGTGTATGACGCAACATTGGCGATGATAGAAGTGTTAAAGAACGGCGGTTTGCATAAGGGAGGATTAAACTTTGATTCTAAGGTAAGAAGAGGATCTTTCACAGAAGAAGATTTGGCATTGGCATATATTGCGGGAATGGATACTTTTGCCAAAGGACTTCGTGTGGCAGCAAAGATTATCGAAGATAAGGCTTTGGATTCTTATGTGGAAAAAAGATATGCTTCTTATAAAAAAGGAATCGGGTTGGATATTGTTCAACATAAGACTTCTATGAAAGATTTGGAACAATACGCATTACAACATGATCAAATCCAAAATGAGTCTGGTAAACAAGAATTATTGGAAGCGATATTGAATCAATATATTTATGAATAAACTATGAAAAAGGGCTTGAAATCAAGTCCTTTTTTTATATGAAATTTATTTCATAAATTCCGTGTTTTTATGCTATAACCCGAGTTTCGCACTTTATAAATAAAAAAAAGTTAATTTTTTGTTGAAATAAGGCTTTTCTTTTCGGTTAAAGTATG
>CANQDJ010000054.1 GCA_947592005.1 uncultured Anaeroplasma sp. | reverse complement strand
TTTTAGTGTTATCCTTTCTTTTAAAATGATACTCCCCGTCTTTCTTTTGAAAATGGAAAAACGGGGAACTCAAATAAGATAATAATCTTGAAAATGAAGAAATTATTAAGTATAATTATAATGATTTCAACGACTATTTATCTAATTATAATGTAGAAGAAATAGAATATATTTATTCTAAATCAGGAGTAATAGGTTTTAAATATAATAATGAATTATATTACTATAATAAAAATATATTAGGTGACATATTAGAAATTTATGATAGTAATTATAATTTAGTAGGGAAATATGAATATGATGCGTGGGGAAATCATAAAATAGTAGTTAATATAGATAATATAGCTAATATAAATCCATTTAGATATAGAAGCTATTATTATGATAGTGAGACAGGACTCTTCTATTGTAACTTTAGGTATTATTCACCAGAACTATGTAGATGGCTAACACCTGATTCAATTGAATATTTAGATCCAGAATCTATTAATGGCTTAAATCTATATTGTTATTGTTATAATAATCCTGTAATGTACGCAGATCTTAGTGGACATAGTATTATTTTGGCCATGTTGATAGGAGCAGGTATTGGCTTAGTGGTTGGATTAGCAAGTCAACTAGTTTCTGATGTAGTTTCTAATGCAATTACTTACAAAAAAGATTTTTCAAATTGGAAAATGTCATCATGGCAAACTTATGTTGGCGCAGGATTGGGTGGAGCAATTGGAGGAGCTTTAACACCTTTTTTAGACCCAGTTGCTACAGGGTTTATCACAGGTGTCTCATCAACTATTACATCAATGGGATTGTCTAATTTGACAGGAGTATCAAATTATTCATTTGGAGAAATCATAGGAACATCATTGCTAATAGGTTCTATTGCTGGAATTACAGCAGGTATATTAGATAATATTAAAATTCCGCATATAAATTCAGGAAGAGGCAGTTTAAGTGCTATTACAAAACAAATTAATACAAAATTAGTAAGAGAAAGAATTAGCAATGTTTCAATTAAAGTGATTTATAAAATGGCATTGCTAAATACAATATATTCTATACCATTCACACTATTTAATGGAGTGTTCACTAACAATGTTGTATTAAGCCCTATGTGCTAGGAGGGAACATGAAACGTTTATTTAAATGGTTATTTTCAACAGAGTCCAAAAGTAAGAAATACAAATATGAAGTCATATTAATTTGTTATTTGATATTAATATCGCTACTAAAAGATATAATTTCTAAACTTATTAACGTAAATATAGTTGAAACCATTTTAACATGTTTTGTTTTAATCCAGTGGTTTTTGTTTATCATTCCTTGGATTATGAGATTAATTGATATATCTAGCTATAATGAAAAGAACAAAGTTACAAGTGGTAAAAAGAAGTTTAAATTTGATCCCATATGGTGTAAAGTTTCAGAAATTGAAAATTGGATAAATAATGCGAAAGAGCCAGATACCATTTATGTAAAAGGTATTAGGGAAAATATTACAATTATTGAAGTTTCTTTTGAAACTAAAGGAAGATCCATAAATGAACCATGGTATAACAAGCAAATATGGATTAATGATAAAGAAATAAAAAATGCAAATGAAATAGAAGAAGAACTTTATCGTGTATGTTTGATAAAAAATGATTGCATATGTCTAATGGCGATTACTTTTTATGATGACCCTAAAAAATTTTATAAAATGTAATCAAATGACAAGTTTCTATTGAAGGATTGATTGGAATGACTGTAGAAATTGTGACTTAGGAGCAAAAAATTCATTATTATCAACCTTTGGAAGAGCAGCAGGCAGATTTATTGCAAATTATGTACCAAATTATATGTTTGAAAATTCATTTTAAAAATGGGAGATCTAAAATGATTAAAGTTAAACTTAATTTATTTGAATCTATTGTTGGAGCAATTTTGTTTCCAAATTTTGGTTTTTTGTTAACAACTATTATTTTAATTATCTCTTTGGTAAGAGAACAAGAAATTATTGTTTATAAAGGAATTCTAATTTCTTATGCCATTTGTTTATCTTTAATGATTTTATCTTTAATACTTTGCTTCCTAATAAATCATAAAAGTAAAAAGGAATTAATTTTAAATAATGATGAATTTATATTTTTAAATAATAAATATTCAATAACTCAAATTTGTTATGCTGAATATTATGTATGTAAATGGTATGCACTACCAATAGCTCCCATCTATAAACAACAAGCAGGTGGTTTAATTACTTTCAAATTAGATTCAGGTGAAAAAATCCAATTTAAAGTACTTTATAAAGATTATTTAAAAATAAAAAATATAATTCAAAATATTATTGAAAAATAGCAAATTACTTTCACAAGCAAAATAATTTTATTAAAATGAACTTTATTAACAATTTTATTAGTTAAAATAAAAATTAATTATGATGTTGATTTTGAAAAAGGACTATATTGGGTATTCTCACGTTATTATTTACCAGAATTATTTAGATAGCTTACACCTGATTCAATTGAATATTTAGACCCAGAAAGTATTAATGGCTTAAATCTATATTGTTATTGTTATAATAATCCTGTAATGTATGCAGATCCTAGTGGACATTTTGGAATATTAGCATTGATTGCAATAACTGGATTTTCAATGTTAATAGGTGGAGCTGTTCAGCTGATATCAAATGCGATGGCTGGTAAAACTGGAAGTGAATTATGGCGCGGAGTTGCAGGAGCGGCCTTAGGAACAGGTGCTAATGCCTTAGCATTGTGCTTGTCACCATTTACGGGCGGAGCATCATTAGCTTTTGCTGCAGTAATATCGGCTGGCATTCAAACTGGCGTTGATACGATTGAAACAATCATCAGAGGTGAAAAAGTAAATGGATGGCAAACTATTGCTGATTTTGGTATTAATTTTGCAACAACATTTGCAGGTAACTATATAGGTAGCAAATTAATTTCAATAAATTCAGGATGGTTTCAACCAAAAAAGTTTTTGAGTGTCTTTACAAAATCATATGGTCAAAAAATCTTATTGCAATCATCAATAGGTGCTGGACTATCTGGAATAGTAAACTTAATAAAAAAATTTGATTTTAATAGACTTGAGTTGAAAGACTTTATTCCAAACATACCTGTTCCAATGATTCCAAATATTTTCGGAGATTAAGGAGATTAAAAATTATGATTATAAAAGATAAATTAATAAAAGAATATCCATTAACTAAAAAAATAGATTGCTTTTTTGAATGTTTTGAAGTTATAAAAAGAAGATTTATTATTTTTTAATGGTGTAGATACATTTAATGGTGTAGATACATTTATTGTATATTATTTAATAAATGAAAATACAAATGAAATTTATTTTAATAATCAAAAGATGTTGTTGTTCAGTATAGATTGGGAAAAAATAATTAAAAAATTTAATGAAATATTAAAATAAAAAGAGGCTGTTCAGAAACTAAGAAGTTTCTAACAGTCCCCTTTTCTTTTAACTTAATGTGATTTTTATATTTTTTTCAAGATGTCGAATCGTGGAAGTATGGTTTCTTTTTTCTTTTAATATGCTTTTTTCGTGTTTTAATTCATTTTCATAAAGAATTTGATCCAACGTTGTCTGAATGACACTCATATTTCTTTGAATTAATTTTCTTTGGTTGTTGAATTTTAATTTGGCATTTTTAATATCCAAGTCAATATCTGCATTGATTTCTTTTGTTTCTTTTGTCAGTTGTTGAGATTGAAATTTTGTTGCGGCAGGGAGATGATTAATTAATTCCTCTTTGGCTTGTTTAAAACTGATTAGATTTGCTGAAACGGTTTCCTTTTCTTTGATAATACGATTGGTTAAAGCGATTTTATCTTCTTGGAATTGTCTCTCTTTTTCATCGGTTTCCATTTTGTAGTTTTCTTTTATTTCGGTTAGATTATCTGACATTGCATAATATTCTTTATAGAAACGGGCAATGCTTTTTTTTCTGTCGTCGAGAATTTGTTTAATTTGATCTTCGTAATCTTCGTCGTTTTTTTGTAGGGCGATTGCGAATCGTTTTTCTTCGGCAGTATTTTTGTTATCCAACGCTTTTAATTCCTGAAGGTGAGTCGATACTTTTTTATCGTATTCTTTTTTATTTTCTTCAATCGCATTGTTTGCCCGAATATGAATATGCTCGACATCGTTTTTAAATTTGGTTAAAAGATATTTTTTGTTTTTTTGAATGGATTCATATGTGTCGATATAAAATACATGGACAATATGGTATAGTTCTTTAAAAACAGAAGTGTTCAGTTTTACCAATTGATTACGATATTCATTGATTGGGGCCAACGTATTCAAATAATTGATAGTAATTGGTTTCGTATTTAATGAATCGATTTTTTCGATAATTTCATTGGAAAATTTGGAAATGCTTTTTCTTAAGTTGTGGAAAGATATGGCACTGCTGTACTGCATATCTTTGATTTCTTCCACACGAACATTATATTCTTTATCCAAGGTTTTTAATTCGTTTGTAATAGATTCGTCATCTTTTGAAAGAATATCTTTTAATTTTAATATATCTTCGATTTTCTTTTTTAAGTCGATAATTTTTTGATTGTTACTTTGGTTTTCTTTCTTCAATTCCTCTTTTTGTGTTTTGGAAAGTTTATTCCGTAATTTTTGTCTTAATACAAGATTTTGTTCCATAAGATTATATATTCTACTACTAAAGGAATCGATGGTCCGAGAATAGTTATCTACCGTATCGGTAATGGATTTTTTCTTATTCAAAAGTTTTTTACGATCGGCTTCATAGGATTCCAGTAAATCACTGTAGTAAGATTTGAATTTGAATTTCTCTTCAAAAGCGATTCTTTTATATATAATATCGCATTCGTGTTCGTTTAAATTCTCTACGAGATTGGTATAATATCCGGTCATAATGGATAAGAAATCTTTAATGAATATTTGAATAATATCAAAGTATGTCGGACGAATGGGAATAGAAGTAAAGAAGATGGATAAAAATTTAACCATAAAAGTTTCCATTTCTTTTATTAAAAGAATAAAGACAGATAGAATTTGGTGAATGATTTTTACTTCCCCTTTGAACCGTTGATATAAAACGGTATGATTGATAGAATCCAATTCATACAAAGTATTTCTGTTTTGAACTTCTTTATCTTCTTGTTCATAGATTTGATCTTCTCTGATTTTATAATTTGCGTTTACTATATCTCTTTGCAGAGTAGCTTGAATTCGTGAAATTTTGATATTGGTCAATGCTTCAAATTGTTGGTTTTCGATTTCCAATTTTTTCTTACTGTAGTTTAAATTATTTTTGGCATTTAAAACATTATGTTGGTATTGTCTATGGTTAAATTTATCCAACATTTTACATTTTTCTATTTCCAAAAGGGTTGTAACCGCAAGATGACTTTCTTGTCTTTTGTAGTTGTTTTCTTCGAATTGATGGATTAATTTTTTTAATTCTAAGGTTCCGTCTATTTCGTATTTTAAGATATTGATATTGGTTTGAATTTCTTCGATTGCTTTTTGGAAATTGGCTTCGGATACATCTAAATCTTTTTCCAATTCTTTATTACGGTTAATGCTTTTGGTTTTAACTTCGTTGGCTTGTTGATTATATTTCATATTGGAAATTTGTATCAATAAACTCATGTCGTTTTCGTAGATGTTGTTTAATTCCTGATAATATTTATTATCGCTTTGTTCTTTTTCGTTTAATATTTTTAAGGAATAATTTTTATCTAAATCTAATAAGGTTTTATTATGTCTTGTTTTTTCGAGTTCTTTTTGATATAGAAATTCGTGTTTTTGAATGGTTCTATATTGTGATTCTTTGATTTCGTTGTTTAAATGGAAATAGATTTTATTTTTAATTTTCATTTGCCCATGGGTATATTTATCATATTCTTGATGAAGTTTATAGCCTTTTTCGGCAATTTTTAATAAATCTTGTTCCTGACGTTTATGAAGATCTAATAATTTATAATTATAATTTCTGTTTTCTTTTTCGATTGTTTCGTTATAACTATTTTTGATTTTATTGGTATATTCATCTAATTCGGTCATATTATAGACAAAGTCTTTTAATATTTTTTGACTTTCGATTTGATATTCTTGGCGTTTGTTTTCTTTTTCCATCGCCGATGTATTTTGTGATTTGGTATAACGGGTTCTAGCATTGACGATCGTTTTGTTTTTTTCGGCATTCAGTTTTTTGATTTCTTCGTTTAAATAGATACTTTCTTGTCTGAATTTTTCTTTCATTTGGTTTCGAACGTCTGTAAGTTTTTTGGCTAAATCCTCCAACTCACTATTACATTTATCGATTTTTTTATTTAATCGTTCTATCATTTTTTCTGTGTTTTCGTCGAAATTTTGTAGAGAACCGGAAAAACTTTTGTTTAGTTTTTCGTTGTTTTTGGCGAGTTCTTGGTTATATTGACAGATGTTTTCGTTATACGTTTCTTCGGCATTGGCGATTTGATATTGGTAATGCCGAATATTTTCTTCGCATTCCGTTTCGAAAATACTTGCCCGTTGACTGGAAGCGATGATAAAGAATTCGATATCTTGTTTTAATTCGGAAAGCTTATCTTGAGCCGTTTTTTCCAATTTCTTGATTTCGTCGTTTAGTTCTTGTATCTTTTTTTCGTATTTGTTGGTGATGACTTCAATAGAAGCATTTAGATGTTGTTGAATTTTTTCTTCTTCATCTTTATGATTTGTCATTATATCTTCAAAGAAAGAATTAAATATATTCAGTTGTTTTTCGAGATCGTGAACATATTGATTGGAAGTGGTGTTTAGGGAATTGATTTGTTTTTTCAACCGTTTTAATAATGGGTTGGAAATCGGATCTTTGTCTTCTAATATTTCATAGCGATTTATAAAAGCCAAAAGTTGTCCGTTTAACTTCTTTATAGAAGAAGAATAATCTCCCATACTGCCACCTCCTTTATTGAAACATAACTACTATTATTATATAATTAAAATCGGAAATAGTAAAGAAAATGGTGTATGCTAATGAATTGTTTTTGTGGGAATTTAATGGAAAAAAAGAAGATTCAAAGGATGGATTTTTATTTTTGTTCGGTTTGCGGATATTTAAAAAAGGAAAAGATATTGAATAAGGAAGAAGAAAAGAAAAGGTATGATAGGCATATATGTGATGAAAATTATATGCGATATATGAAAGATGTTAAAGAAATGATTTGGCCGTATGTGAAGGGCAGAGTTTTGGATTTCGGTTGTGGGAAGGTTCATGCGTTGGCGGATATGATTGAACAAGACGGGGTAGAATGTAAGTATTATGATTTGTATTATTTTCCTTTGCTTGACGAAGGAATGTTTGATACGATTGTATTGATTGAAGTGTTTGAACATATTGAAGATATAACTCGATTAATGTGGGACTTGAAAGAGAAATTAAATTCGTATGGAAAAATTATTATTTTAACACAATGTATTCCTTTTGATGTAGAGAATTGGTGGTATTTAAGAGATAGTACTCATATTAGTTTTGTCGAAGAGAAAACGATGAAGAAATTGGCAGATTTGGTATGTATGAAGGTGGAATATAATAGAGAAGGTCATTTCTTTGTGTTTTATCGCATAGATTAAAATGGTGATAGTTTGATTGAACATATTGTAAAAAATAATGAAACGATAATGGATATTTTGAATATGTATCATATTCGTTTGGAAGAATTAAAGATGTATAATAACCATATTACGGATTTTTATCATTTGATTAGTGGAACAAAATTGTTGATTCCCGTTATGACGGAAGAAGTGGAACAAATTTTAGAAAAGACGGAAGGATTCGTTATGGATTATTATCCAAAGATTACAGAGGATTTGATTCCGGCATTGGAAGAGTCGGATTCACAAATCAAACCGAAAGCGGAAGAGCGAACGAATGAAATAAAACAGGAAGATTCGGTGGAAAGACGAATGCCGTATCCGGGGATTGTTCCTCCTAGAAATCCATATAAAGGAAGATAAGAATTTTCCTTTTTTTTTGGCTTTTTTTGTGGTAATATATTAGTATATAATTGTTTATGGAGAAAGGAGTTCCATTCGATTCTATCGAATGATCGATTATTATGTATGGTTATATAAAAGGGATTGTTACGAAGATTACTCCGAAGTATATAATATGTGAAACAAATAATATAGGATATTTATTGATTGTGGGGAATCCGTATAATTTTAAATTGAATACGGAATATAAAATCTATACGTATCAATATGTTCGGGAAGATGTGATAGAGTTATATGGTTTTTCAACCGAAGAGGAGAAAGAATTGTTTTTAAAATTGATTTCCGTGAACGGTATCGGTCCGAAGAGTGCTTT
This sequence comes from uncultured Anaeroplasma sp., assembly GCA_947592005.1. Taxonomy (GTDB): domain Bacteria; phylum Bacillota_I; class Bacilli_A; order Acholeplasmatales; family Anaeroplasmataceae; genus Anaeroplasma. The sequence continues at coordinate 458 of CANQDJ010000054.1, read as the reverse complement.
GAGTATATTGGCAAGTGGAAGTGTGAAAGAGATTGTTCAAGCGATTGAAAATCGAAATGATGCGTATTTACGGAAATTTCCGGGAATTGGGACGAAAGCGAGCCAACAGATCATTTTGGATTTGCGGGGGAAATTGTCGTTTACCGATTCGGTTGTAACTCCGAATTCCAAATTGGAAGATGTGGAAGCGGCGTTGTTGGCATTGGGATATAGTAAAAAAGAAATTGAAAAAGTATTGCCGAAATTGGATCCGAATTCCGATGAGGCGACTTTGGTTAAGATTGCTTTACAACGTATGGTACAGTAATGAGGTGAAGCGATGGAACGAGTGATAGATCCTAAAATTCAAGAGGCAGACGATGACAATTTAAGTCTTCGACCTCAAAAATTAAATGAATATATCGGTCAAACGGAAGCGAAAGAGATGCTAGATGTTTATATTAAAGCGGCATTAAAAC
>CANQDJ010000053.1 GCA_947592005.1 uncultured Anaeroplasma sp. | reverse complement strand
AAATTAAACCTTAAAGAAGGAGATTGTATAATCTTAAGTACAATTTGATTATACTAGGGAATGGATATGATTGCTGAAGTTATTATTGATATTGCGAATAAACAAGTAAATCGTAGTTTTGATTATGAGATTCCTTCTTTGTTGGAAAATATTATTAAAGTAGGGTATCGGGTTTATGTTCCGTTCGGTAGTCAGAAGAGAATGGGATTTGTTATAAGGATTAAGGAAACCAGTGATGTTAAGAGATTGAAAATGATAGAGGATACAATCGATGTATATCCGATATTGAATGAGGAATTTATTGATTTGGCGATGTTTATTGCGAAACATAATTTTTCTTTTTACGCTACGGCTTTACAAACGATGATTCCTTCGGCTTTAAAGTTGAAATATCGAAGAGTCGGAAAGGTATTGAATTATGAGAATATGAGTGCGGAGGCAAAGCGTGTTTTTAAGAGAAAGGAATTTATTTTGGATTCTTTGTCTGCGGATAAAATGTGTCTTGTGTATGAAGAAGTTAAAAAGGGGAATATTGTTTTAGATACACAGTTTAAGAAAAAGAAGGAAACGACAGAAGAAACAGTGTATGTGGTATTGAAGGATACGGATAAGGTTCCTATCAGTAATCAGGGGAAAAAAGTGGTTTCTTATCTGCAGGAAATAGAGGATAAGGTGGAATTGTCGATTTTGATAGAGGATTGTGGTTTTTCTAAAGGTGTTCTTCATACGTTGGAGAAGAACGGGGTTGTTTCTTTGATTCGGGTTTTGAAACCGAAAGAAGAGATAGAAAAGTCAGTGATGGAGTCTAAAGTAGAGTTGAATGCGTATCAACAAAAGGCGTTTGATTCGGTTAAGTTTTTTGAATATCGGTGTTATTTACTGCATGGTGTTTGTGGAAGTGGAAAGACGGAGTTGTATATGCGGTGGATTGAAATGGTGCTTCGGCAGGATAAATCGGCGATTTTGTTGGTTCCGGAGATTGCTCTTACTCCTCAGATTACTTATTTGTTTCGTGAGAGGTTCCATTCGAATGTTGCCATATTGCATTCAAGGTTGACGACGGAAGAAAGATATAAGGAATGGAAACGGATTTATAATGACGAGGTTCGAATTGTTATTGGTGCGAGATCGGCTATTTTTGCTCCATTGAAGAATTTGGGGATCATTTTGGTTGATGAATGTCATGAAAGTACATATATTCAACAGAATAATCCGAAGTATAATGCGTTGGAAATTGCGAGAATGAGGGGAAAGTATCATCGGTGTCCCGTTGTTTTGGGAAGTGCGACGCCGAATGTCATCGATTATTATAAGGCGATGGAGGAGGATATGGAGTTGCTTCGATTGCCGTATAGAGCCAATTATACCGAATTGCCGAAGACGATGGTTGTCGATATGAGAAGAGAGTTGGAAATGGGAAATCGAAGTGTTTTTTCTCAAGTTTTACAGGATAAGTTAGTCGATTGTTATCGAAAGAAGGAACAATCTATTTTGTTTTTGAATCGTAGAGGGTATCATTCTTTTGTTATGTGTCGAAGTTGCGGAGAGGTGGTAAAGTGTCCGAATTGTGATGTGGCATTGACGTATCACGCTTCCAAACAGGTTTTGCAATGTCATTATTGTGGATACCAGATTTATAATACGACAAGATGTGAGAAATGTGGTTCGGATAAGATACGGTATTTGGGTAGTGGAACCGAAAGAATTTGTGCGGAAGCCCAGCGATTGTTGCCGGAAGCGAAGATTCTTCGATTGGATTTGGATATGGTTCATTCTATGCAAGATTATGAAGATGTTTTTCATCAATTCCGAAATAATGAAGCGGATATTTTGATTGGTACGCAAATGATAACGAAGGGATTGGATTTTAAGAATGTTACGTTGGTCGGAGTAGTGAATGCGGATTTGGCTTTGTATTATCCGACGTATGATGCGACAATGGTGGCATTTAATTTGATTGAACAGGTTGCGGGTCGATGTGGAAGAGCGGATAAGAAAGGGAATGTAGTGATTCAAACGTATCAGCCGAATCATTATGTGATTGAAACGGCAGCGAAACATGATTATGAACGGTTTTATTCTTTTGAAATTCAAAAGAGAAAATTGGGGAATTTACCTCCGTTTTCTACGATTTTGGATCTTCAGATTTCTTCTGAACAAGCGGATTTGGCATATCGAGAAGCCCAAAAGATAGCCCATAGTATTCAACTTGTATCCAAAACGTCTTCGGTTTTGGGTCCTACGGAAGGATATCCTTTTAAGAAAAATAATGTATTTTCTTTTCATGTTCAGGTAATAGTAACAGAAGAGGAAGTAATGGATAAGGTTCAATATATTTATCCATTATATCAAGCCATTAAAGATGTGAATTTAACGATTACGAGGGTGGGATAAAATGAAGATAGTTTTTATGGGAACACCGGAATTTGCCGTTCCGATTTTGGAGGTTTTATATCAAAAGTATGACGTTGTGCTTGTGATTAGTCAACCAAATCGAGTGAAGAAGAAAAACAGTATATTAGATACTCCTGTGGCAAAGTCGGCAAAGGAATGGAATTTAAAGGTGATTCAACCGGAAAGGATTCGAGATTGTATCGATGAAATATTGGCACTTCAAGCGGATATTTTGATTACGGCTGCCTATGGACAATATGTTCCTGAACGGCTTTTGAAAGGATTTCGCTATGCGTTGAATGTACATGGTTCGTTGTTGCCGAAGTATCGAGGCGGTGCCCCGATTCAACGGGCGTTGATGAACGGAGAGAAAACAACGGGAGTAAGTATCATGCAGATGGAAAAGCGGTTAGATGCGGGGAAAGTTTATGCCCAAGCCGAATATGAAATTTTACCGGGAGATACGGCTTCTGATTTGTTTGTTCGGTTATCTTTATTGGGAAGAGATTTGTTAATGAATGTTTTGGAAGATATTTATTTTGGCAGAAACGTCGGGGTAGAACAGAAGGAAGAAGAGGCGACGTATGCTCCTACGATTCAAAGGGAAGAAGAAAAGTTGTCGTTGGATCAACCGACGGATTTGATTCTTTCTAAGATACGAGGATTAGCGTATGAACCGGGGGCTTATCTTATGGTTTGTGGTGTTCCACTTAAAGTTTTTAAAGCGGAAAAGGTGGAAATGGATTCTACCGAGCCGGCAGGAACGGTTTTACAAGTGAAAAAACAGATTGTGATTCGGACAAAAGATTCGGCAATTCGTTTGACAGAGGTATTATATCCAGGTAAGAAAATCGTATCGGGGAAGGATTTTGCGAACGGGCAGAAAATTTTTGAGGTTGGAATGGTATTAAATTCATAGAAAGTATGATAAAATAGAAGAAGTGAGGTGAAAAAGATGTCATTGGAGAGTATAAAAAACAAAATTAAGAATAAAATTGTCAATACGACGTTTTTTCGAAATATGTTTGGATTCGAAAGTGGCATTGATATCACCGATGAAAAACAAGTTTTATATCGTAAAAATGTCGTTATTAAGAATATTATTTTGTTGTCGAACATCTTTTATACGTTGTTATTTGGTATTATCACTATTACGGAACAGTCTAATTTTTTATTGGCGGCTTTATTGTTTCCCGTTACATTTTTAGTTAACTATAGTTTGAAAAAAATGTTGAAAAAAGGGCCGGATGATTATATGGCACAGACGATTGCGATGTACGGATCTTGTTTCTATATGTTTTTATCGGCTATTGTTATTTATGTGAAGTTGAAAAACGGTAGTGGATCTTATCTACAAGAATGCGGATATATTTTATTGTATTATTCTTTGGCAATATGTGCATTCTATCAGGACGGTAAGATGTTGAAAAATATTTGTATATGGGTTGTTTTATTGATTACGTTATTGCATTTTTTTGTTACCTATCCGCTTGCGTCGGAGGAGAATAATCCTCTTTATTTTTTACGGCATTTCTTCGTTTCGAATGAATTTAAAGATATATTGCTTCGAACGATACTGTTGATTATGTTTATGTTGGTTTTATATATCAATGTAAAAATGGCAAATTATATGCAAGAAGAGCGAAAAAAGGAATTGATGAAACGTCGACAGGTTCAAGAGAATTTTACCAGTGTGGTTGCGAAAATATTTGATGTTACATTATTGAATACGAAAATCATCTCTGATGATGAGCGATATTGTGTGGAACTTGTTGCCGAAATGACTAAAAAATTGTCTTCTTTGGTCGGATTAAAGTCGGAAGAAATCGAAAAGATTTATAATTTTGCGAGAATTCATATTGATAAAACGATTCATTTTACAGAAAATTCATATAACAATGAAGACGAGAATTTCGAAGCGTTGCGTAAAGATACCGAACTCGGCAGTGAATTGATTTCTCGTTTACAGTTGGAAAGAAAATGTGAAGATATTATTCGGGCTACTTTTGAGGGTTCGGTCGATGATGCGTTTATCAGTAAAATGCGAGAAATTCAAAATAATCAAGAATCACAGATTATTTTGATTTGTGATTTGTATGTAACGATGCGGAGTGGTAAATCGTATAAGAAGGCATATAATCATAAGTTAACGATGACGTATATGAAAGAGCAATTCAAATTATATTTTGATTCGTTTATATTTGAACGGTTTATTCGTTTCAATGAAGATTTTGAAAAATTATATGATCAGATGTAGGAGGAAAAGAAAATGGATTATGAGTTTATGACAAAGGGTGTTTGTTCAAAGAAAATCAATTTTAGTATTGACGAAGAAGGAAAATTACATCATGTTGTTTTTTTGGGTGGTTGTAATGGGAATTTAAAAGCGATTGGGAAATTGGTGGAAGGAATGGACGCATCTGAAGTGGTAAAGATTTTACAGGGGAATACCTGTGGTATGCGTCCGACCAGTTGTGCGGATCAGTTGGCTTTGGCAATAAAGGAGAGATTGAAATGAAAAGATTGTTTACTTCGGAATCGGTTACGGAAGGACACCCAGATAAAATAGCCGATCAGATTTCTGATGCGATATTAGATGATATATTGGCCCACGATCCGAATGGAAGAGTGGCTTGTGAAACGATTTGTACGACAGGAATGGTTATGGTTTTCGGTGAGATTACGACCAAACATCAGGTCGATATCCAAAAGATAGTTCGAGATACGGTTCGAGATATCGGATATGTGAGAGGAAAGTATGGATTTGATGCGGATAATTTAGCAGTTTTAACGGCGATTGATCCACAATCTTCCGATATTGCGATGGGTGTCGATGAATCGAGCACGCATGAACAGGGGGCCGGAGATCAAGGAATTATGTTCGGTTATGCTTGCGACGAAACGGAAGAATATATGCCTATGGCGATTACGCTTGCCCATAAACTTGCGAAAAGATTGGCGGAAGTAAGAAAAAAAGGGATTTTACCATATTTGCGTCCGGACGGAAAAACACAAGTAACGTTGGAATATGATGAAAAAGGAAATGTGAAACGTATTGATACGATTTTGGTTTCCACTCAGCATTCGGCAGATGTCGATATGAATCAGTTAAGAAAAGATATTTATAAAGAAGTGGTTTTGGCGATTGTTCCAGCAGATTTAATGGACAAAGAAACAAAGTTTTTATGTAATCCGACGGGAAGATTTGTTTTGGGAGGGCCGGCTTGCGATAGCGGTCTTACCGGTAGAAAATTGATTGTAGATACATATGGTGGAATGGCTTGTCATGGTGGTGGTTCTTTTTCAGGAAAAGATCCTTCTAAAGTAGATCGCAGTGCTTCATATATGGCAAGATATATTGCTAAGAATATTGTGGCGGCTGGGCTATGCAAGAAGTGTCAGATTCAGGTATCGTATGCGATAGGAGTGGCTCAACCGACATCGGTATTTTTGGATACGTTTCATACGGAAGTAGTTCCGGTTGAAAAGATTACGGATAAGATATTGGAAATCTTTGATTTGACTCCGAAAGGAATTATTTCCGCATTGGATTTGAAAAGACCGATTTATAAACAGGTATCGGCATATGGTCATTTTGGAAGAAATGATTTGAATCTTCCTTGGGAAAGATTAGATAAAGTCGATGAATTGAAAGAATTATTGAGATAATGGTAGGGGCTGTGAAAACCTAAATCAGAGCTTTTTCACAGCCCCTTTTTTTATAGAAAAAAAATAGAATAATTGCGTTTGTTTTTCTGGGCAAAGTATTGACAAAATAGGGGGAGATTGTATAATAAAAATTGAAAAAAATGTCAAAAAAGGGGGCTTGTAAATGGACGAAAGCATTTTAGAGCCTACGGAGTATTATCAATCGAATTTAAAAGATTTACATCTTAAGAATACGATACAATATTTTGATGATTTGGTGAAAGAATCCGGTATTCGTCCGGAAGAGAATAAACAAACTGTCAAAGAATTGAAAATGAAAAAAAATAAAATAGGTTTACAAGAAAAGATATTGAATAAATATCGTACCATTCGGGGATTTTTGATTTTTGTTTTGATTGCTTCTATCATAGCGGGAATTATTTTTTTGTTTGGGGCAATCACTGGAAGTATAGTGATGTGGATTGGTATTTTGTGTTCTATTTTGTTTTTTGGTGTCGCTATTACGATGGGAATACTTATTTCGAAAAAGGTTAATTTTATATTGAAACAGAATGAAATGATACGGAATAAGTTGACAAATGAAGCGAAAGAATTAGAAGATTTGGCTTGGAAACAAATGATGTCGTTAAATAGTTTATATGATTGGAATATTCCTTCCGCTATCATAAAGAAGACGACTCCGCTTATTCAGTTGGATCCGTATTTTGATGCGGAAAAGTATGAGTATTTAAAAGAAAAATACGGACTTTTGGAGAATACACAAGAGAATGTTTCGACGGTTTTTGTTCAATCGGGTTCTATTTTGGGTAATCCATTTCTTTTATGTAGAGATTATAAGCAGTCATGGACGCAAAAACAATATTTTGGAAGTTTGCTGATTTCTTGGGTGGAAACGGAAACGAATTCTCGAGGAGAAACATATACGGTTACTAGAACACAAACGTTATATGCCAGTGTGGTTAAGCCATTTCCCGATTATGCGTATGAAACGTATTTGATTTACGGAAATGATGCGGCTCCGAATTTAAAGTTTTCGAGAAGCCCAAAAAATACGGCGAAAATGAATGAGAATGAATTGGCGAAATATGTTCGCTCTCAAGCGAAGGAATTGGATAAGAAGGCAAGAGATGCCGTTCGTCAAGGAAAGAATTATACACGATTTGGTAATGATGAGTTTGAAGTGTTGTTTGGTGGAGAGAATCGAGATAATGAGTTGGAATTTCGGTTGTTGTTTACTCCGCTTGCCCAAAAAAATGAATTGAAATTGATTAAAAGCGATATCGGATTTAAAGATGATTTTTATTTTGAAAAACGGAAGTGTTTAAATTATATTCAAACGGCTCATTCTCAGAATCAGGATTATATAGCCAATCCTAAAACATTTATTCATTATGATTATGAAGAAGCCAGAAAGAAGTTTATAGCGTATCATCAATCGTATTTTAAGAATTTGTTTTTCGATTTGGCTCCGTTGTTGTCGATTCCGTTATATCAGCAGTATAAGCCGAAAGAATATATTTATAAAGAACGATATCGGGCGAATATACCGAGTTTCGAACATGAATCATTGGCGAATTCTTTTTCGATTTCCGAGTTATGCCACCCTCAAACCAAAAGCAATGTCATTTTAAAAACGCACTTTATCCAAAGGGATAAAACGGCGGATCGGGTCGTGATTCGGGCTCATTCGTTTGCCGCAGAGGAACGAGTGGATTTTATACCTGTTTATGGTGGGGACGGCAAATTGCATAGTGTACCGGTATATTGGATAGAATATATTCCGATTTATCGAGATACTCCGATGGAAGTTAAGGCGGTTTCCACAACTCGGAAAGAATTTCATAAGAAGGTAAAGGATTCGGAGGTGGCGGATTATTTGAAGAATTTGACTTCTCATAATGAATTTTTGTATGAACGTGGCTTAATGGCTATGTTGTTAAATAGAGATTTTGTAGAAAAAGATGTAGAAATATTAGAACATTTTTTTCCTAAAAAATAGGAAAAAGAAAGGAAAAGGAGAAGAATATGGCAAATCAATTAGATGAATTTACAGGTCCTACTATGGAAGAGGGCAAAGATATTAATGTAATTGCGAAACAGTTACCCGTAAAGGTTGGTGTCGGATCTTTGATTTTTGAAATTATATTATGGGTTTTGGGAATTATTCCCGGAATCGTATTCTTGATTATGAAAATCAAAGCGGGGACATATTTAAGACAATTAGAACAAAAATTGCAGAGAGATGCTTCCCAAATTGATAATTATTTGGAGAATCGTGTTGTGGTTTTATCGAATTTGGTCGGTTTGGTCAATAAGGCTGTGGAATTGGATAAATCTACTTTTATCGAGATTGCGGCAAAGCGTTCGGGAATAATCAATGATGAACAGAGAAATGAACTTGCCGGTCAAGTGGATACGTTGAATACTCGGTTGAATATGACGTTTGAAAATTATCCGGATTTGAAGGCACATCAGGAAATTGCCGATGCGATACAACAGAACTCTTATTTACAAAAAGAGATTACTGCCGCAAGAGAAATTTACAATGATTCTGTATTGACTTGGAATAAAGAGATTCAAATTTGGCCTACTAAGATGATCGTTGCCGCTAAACAAGGATATACGACTCGTATTCCTTTTATTGCCAGCAAAGAAACAAAAGAGAAAGCCAGAGAGGTTTTTTTCTAATATCATTTATCTACATCTTTTCCCATCGAAACAAGAGAATTTTGAAAAGATTTCAATTTTCTCTTGTTTTTTTTATATTTTTTTTAAAATTTTCCCTTTTTCTTACTATTTATTATATGAGGAGCCAACTATAAATAAATCAAGAGATTTTTAATAAAAAAATTGAAATA
>CANQDJ010000052.1 GCA_947592005.1 uncultured Anaeroplasma sp. | reverse complement strand
CGGATTTTTCTCTTTCAAGACTCTTTTTAAAAGTTACAACCTTTGTCAGCGGAATTTACTTTTATAATTAACTTTGTCTTATGTCGATTTTTTATATTGTTCCTTTTTATTGACAAAAGTATGTGGGGGGGGTATAATCAAGTTGTCGAATGTGGTAATGGAGAAAAAAATAAATCTTATTTAAAACTTTAACTTTTTTTTAATTAGTATTTTAAGGAATTGTTTATTATAAAAAAATCACTATTGAGGCAATTCCTTGTTTATTTTATAATGTGTTATCATTTTCGTAATAAAAAAATCAATGAACGATTTTTAATCCATTTTATGAAATTCAACAAACGGATTTCTATATGGTATGTTAGTAAGATAGGGTTATAGCCGAATCATTGAAAATGGAGTTGAATAATATAATGGATAAAATTCGAATTATAATGTTAGGACATAAAGTGGTTCCGTCTAGAGAAGGTGGAGTAGAAATTGTTGTCGGCGAATTGGCTACTGAACTGGTAAAACGTGGGAATGACGTGCTTTTATTTAATCGAAAAAGAAAAGGAATCAAACAAGAAAGTTACAATGGAATTAAGATAGAAGATGTCTTTACCATAAATAGAAAAGGATTAGATGCCCTTATTTATGCATGGTTTGCCACAAGAAAAGTAAAGAAGATAGCGAAAAAGGGAAAAATAGATGTAATCCACTTTCATGCGGAAGGATCGGCCGCGTTTTTAAATCGTTTTCCTCGTCGGAAGAAAAGAAACTATAAGATCGTCGTAACTATTCATGGATTGGATTGGCAACGTTCTAAATGGGGAAAATTCGGTTCACGTTTTTTGTTGTATTGTGAAAAAAAGATTGTAAAATATGCTGATGAAATTATAGTTTTATCTAAAAATGTTCAACATTATTTTCTTGAACGATATAATCGTCAGACAACCTATATTCCCAATAGTACAACCAAACCGGTTTTTCGGGAGCCTAATTTAATAAGTGAAAAATGGGGTTTGCAAAAAGGAGAATATATATTGTTTTTAGGTAGAATAGTTCCGGAAAAAGGACTGCATTATTTGATTGATGCTTGGAAAGATGTTGTTCGAGAAACGAAAACCACAAAGAAATTGGTTATAGCCGGAAAATCTTCTCATACAGATGAGTATTATAATTCTGTTTTCGCTTCGGCAAATGGGGACGAGTCAATAATATTTACAGGATTTGTTAAAGATCAAGCGTTAGAAGAACTTTTCAGTAATGCGTATTTGTATGTTTTGCCATCAGATATCGAAGGAATGTCTATTTCTCTTTTGGAGGCTTTATCGTATGGCAATGTTTGTTTAGTATCGGATATCGAAGAAAATAAAGAAGTTATAAATGAACAATGTTTTGTTTTCAAGCATGGTAATGTTTCGGATTTAAAAGATAAAATCATTCAATGTTTAAATGCCAATTTTAATTTTCATGAAACACTTTGTCCGATGATGAGTTGGGAAGAAGTGGTTGATGAAACCATAAAAGTGTATAAAAAATAATGAAAATCCCATACTAAGAGGTGAAACTTGAATGTCTAATGAGAAAAAAGTAATTGTAGCCAATTATCGTTTTTATATTACCGGTGGTCCGGAAGTATATATGTTTAAATTTATGGATAAATGTGATGAAATAGGATATGTACCTATTCCGTTTTCCGTTAAATATAATCAAAATAGAAGTACAAAATACGAAAAGTATTTTATCAGTAGTCGAAGTAAAGATAGTGTTTATTATGAAAATATAAAAAAGACACCTCGCTCTATTTATAAAACTTTGCAGGGTGCCTTTTATAATAAAGAAACAGCAAAAAAAATTAAGAAATTAATTAAAGATGAAAAACCTAAAGTTTTATATGCATTACAAGTAATCAACACCTTATCTCCAAGCATTTTTAAAACGGCTAAGAAACAAGGATTAAAAGTTATTCATCGAATTTCTGATTTTAATATGATTTGTCCGAAAAGCGATTTTTTAAGAAATGATGAAATTTGTGAGTTATGTTTGAATGGAGATTTAAGTCAGGGGATTAAACACAAATGTTATCATAATTCAAAATTGGCTTCTATCATTCGATGTAAATCAATGCAGTATCACCGGAAACATCATTTATATGATTATGTGGATTATTTTGTTGTACCGACGAAATTTACTAGAAATAAGTTAATTGAAGGGGGATTCCCTCAAGAAAAAATAATTACTATTCCTACATTTGTTGATTCAAAGGCTATAGTTCCTGACTATACCAATGATAAATATTTTCTGTTTTTGGCAAGATTATCTCCTGAAAAGGGAGCAAAATACGCAGTAGAAGCAATGGCTCAATTGAAAGAATTGGGAGTTAAATTGAAAATTACCGGTACTTTGACAGAAAAAGATGAAGAAATTATGGATAGTATTAAACGGAATCGGTTGGAAGATAGTATTGAATTTGTCGGATTCAAACAAGGGCAGGAATTAGCCAATCTTATCAGTAAGTCTATTGCTGTACTTTGTCCGGCTATTTGGTATGAAAATATGCCGAATACGGTTTTAGAAGCATATGCATATGGTAAGCCGGTTATTGCTTCGAATATTGGTTGTTTTCCAGAATTGATAGAGAATGAAAAAACGGGATTATTATTTACTCCGAAAGATTTTTCGGAACTTGCCGAAAAGATGAAAGATTTATATAATAATCCGGAAAAAACTGTAAAATTAGGTCAAAATGCTCGTGAAAAGGTTGAAAAAGAATTTAGTCCGGAACAGCATCTTTCCGCATTGAAAAATCTTTTTGAGTCATAAAGATTATTTTAGAAAGTAGGTGAGAAAATATGAAAAAATTGAATGGAACAATAATTGTTACATATAGATGTAATGCTCGATGTTCCATGTGCAATCGTTATAAAGCACCCTCTCTTCCCGAAGAAGAAATTTCAATCGAAACTATAAAAAAGTTACCACCGATGTATTTTACAAATATTACGGGTGGGGAACCTTTTATTCGCTCGGATTTAAAGGATATTGTTAGAGAACTTTATAAAAAATCTGATCGAATTGTAATTTCGACCAATGGATATTTTACAGATAGAATTATTGATTTGTGCAATGAATTCCCCAATGTTGGAATCCGAATATCCATAGAAGGTTTAGAACAGACCAATAATGAAATCAGAGGATTACCAAATGGGTTTAACAGAGGATATGAAACACTGAAAAAATTGGTTGAATTAAAACACCCAGACGTTGGATTTGGAATGACGGTACAAGATAAAAATGCGAAAGATTTGGTTCCGTTATATAATATTTCCAATGAATTGGGAATGGAGTTTGCAACCGCATCTTTACATAATAGCTTTTATTTTGTGGAAACTAAAAATATAATTAAAGATCGGTTAATGGTGGCAGGTTATTTTGAAGAATTAATTAATGAATTATTAAAATCTTCTTCCCCGAAAAAATGGTTTAGAGCGTATTTTAATCATGGTTTAATTAATTATATATTCAGTCAAAAAAGATTATTGCCTTGTAATATGGCATTTGATACTTTTTTTATAGATCCTTATGGAGATGTTATGCCTTGTAACGGGACAAAAGATAAAGAAGTTATGGGGAATTTGAATACACAATCTTGGGAAGAACTATGGAACTCTACTCAAGCGGAAGATATTCGTAAAAAAGTTAGAAAATGCGATAGAAATTGCTGGATGATTGGCTCTGTATCCCCTGCCATTCGAAAACATATATTTAAAGTTTCTTGGTGGGTATTCCGTCATAAATTTTTAAGATGTTTTAAGAAAAAGAAGTATTCTATGTATGAAAATAAGATTGTTAGAGATTTTAGCGATGGAAAAGTATCAAAAGAGCAATTAGATAAACTATCTACTTGTGATTTAACAGCCATAGTTAATGACGGATTATCGGATAAATCTAAAGAAATTTTTAATGATATGACTGGCGAAGAATTTGTAGAAAAAAATTTAAAAAATCAAGACATATAAGAATTCAAATATTTTTAGGGGTTGTATATTTATGATATATAAACGCATTATTAATTATATAATACCGATTATTATTTTTATGTTAGCAGTTGTTAGCTTATTCAATATAAATTTTTTTAGTTTTTTTGATGATATTATTGGTATAATTTTGGCTGGTATTAGTTTAATTTATTTATGCACTAGAAAAAATTATAAATTACTATTTATATTTTTTCTTTTGTTTTTATTGTTTTTAATTGGCTTAATTGGGAATTTGGTGTATCAAGTTAATGATATTAGTTTAATTCATATCTTCATTTCGTTTTTTCTATCGTTTAAAGCATTTTTTTATTTATTTGGAAGTTATTCCTTATTTAATTTGTTGTCAGATATTATTGATAAAACTATAATAGAAAAAATGTTTTTAACAATGTTTGGTCTATTACTAACTATAATAATATTACTTTTTTTTGTGTATTTGTTTTCTAATAAAAAATATTTTTCTAATAATTTTGGTTATTTTTCTATTGGTTCTAGTTTTGCAGGTACCACAGGTATGTGGATATTTGTCTCAAATGCTATTAATTGCATATTCAAAAATAGATATAAAATTGTTGCCTTTATTATTTCTTTGATAATGATATACTTTACTAAATCTGATTTAGCAATGCTTTCTATGGTTATTTTATTTTTTTATAGTTTTTTATTTGAAAACACGGGTATTAAGTGGTATTATTACATACCCTTTATAATTTTAGGTTTTGCGTTTGCAATTCCGACATTAAACAACTATATTTTAGATAGTGAGGCTCCCAGATCTTTACTTTTCAAATACTCATTTGTAACAGCGAATACATTTTTTCCTATAGGAGGGGGTTTTGCCTCATATGGCTCTGTTTCTGCTAGTGATATTTATTCTAATTTATATATTGAATATGGATTTATATACAGATATGGAATGGGTCATAATGGAATGTTTTTGGTTGATTCTTATTATCCATCAATTATTGGAGAATTAGGGTATTTAGGACTATTTATTTTTATCCTTATTAATTATGCTTTCTACAAGGGAATGTTGAGTAAAATAGAAAAACAAGATTTTAAAAATTTATCTTTAGCATTATATTTGGTAATTATAATAACAGGACTTGGCTTTAATTGGAATGGTATGGATATTTGTTGTCTTATGATACTTATTGGGTATATGACATCTAATAGTTTTGTTTTGAGTGATAATTAAAAGGGGCGTGACCAAAATGAAAATTAAAAATATTATTTCGGCAATTAAAAATCATGAAGTAAAGAAAAAGATAAAAATAAAGATTTTGCATAAAAAAATTTCAAAATACACAGATATAGAATATTTGAATAAATTAGGGAATATTATTTTCGATTATAAGTTTGATTGTCAAAACCCCAAAACATTTAATGAAAAATTGAATTGGCTTAAATTATATGATCAAAAAGATATTTATACTACTATGGTAGATAAATATGCAGCCAAAGAATATATCAATAATGTAGTCGGACAAGAAGTTACTATTCCGACACTAGCGGTTTTTGATACTGCAGAATCTTTGGATATATCAGATTTACCTAATTCTTTTGTGTTGAAAGTTACGCATGATAGTGGTGGAATCATTATATGTAAAGATAAAAACACTTTCGATTTACCTAAAGTGAGAAAAATGTTGAAAAAAATGCTTTCGAAAAATTATTATACGCAAACGAAAGAATGGCCCTATAAAAATGTTCAGCCTAGAATTATAGCCGAACCATATATGGTTGATGAATCGGGATATGAGTTGAAAGATTATAAATTTTTTTGTTTGAATGGTAAAGTGGAATATATTGAAGTTGATTTTAATCGTTTTATTGAACATAAATTGAATCCTTATGATCGGAATTGGCAACCTTTGAATTTTTGTGATAAATCTAAAAATGATTATTCAGCCAATATCTCTCGACCTATTAAATTAGATGAAATGATTAATGTTGCT
The DNA here is from genome assembly GCA_947592005.1 of uncultured Anaeroplasma sp. Taxonomy (GTDB): domain Bacteria; phylum Bacillota_I; class Bacilli_A; order Acholeplasmatales; family Anaeroplasmataceae; genus Anaeroplasma. The sequence continues at coordinate 2,950 of CANQDJ010000052.1, read as the reverse complement.
GAAAAACTTTCGGAAAAAATGTCTTTTTTGAGAGTAGATATGTATTCTATTAAGGATAAATTTTACGTTGGGGAATTGACATTATATCCTGGAAGTGGATTTATTGAATTTAATCCACAAAATGTTGATTTTGAATTAGGAAAGAAGTTGAAATTATATGAAGAATGAATTAAAATTGTCGGTAATAGCCCAAAATGTTTCTTCATCATTGACACGTCAATTTTTTAATATGGCAAAAGAAATTTCGGATACGATTGATTTTACTTTGGGAGATCCAGATTTAAAACCGTTAGAATCCATTCGTGCTGCTGCATGTGATTGCATAAACAGGGGAAATATAAGGTATTCTGCTAATGCAGGATTATTGGAACTACGATTAAAAATTGCCAAAGATGTAAACGATAAATATAATAGTAATATCGATTTTGAAAATGTTATTGTAACAGTTGGTGGTATGGAGGCATTATATTTAAGTTTGTTGTCTATTATCAATCCGGGAGATGAGGTTTTATTATTGGGGCCTTATTATGTAAATTATTTAGAAATGATTAAAATGTGTGGTGGTAATCCAAGAATCATTTGGACGGAAGAAGATAATCATTTTGAGCCTAGCATAGAAGAATTAAAACAGGCAGTTAATTCTAAAACCAAAGCGATAATCATTAATAATCCCAATAATCCTACAGGACATGTTTATAATCGTAAATTTTTGAAAGAAATTTTACAAATTGTTTCTGAAAATCATTTATATTTGCTGAGTGATGAAGTTTATAAAGAAATCATTTATTCAGATGAAAAATTTTATAGTCCTTTTGATGGGACAAAAGATAATGTTATTTTAATCGACAGTTTTTCTAAACGTCATTCTATGACAGGGTGGCGAATAGGATATGCTATTGGGGCTAAATATATAATACAAGCCATGACTAAATTACAAGAAAATGTTGCTGCTTGTACTCCAGTTATTTCGCAATATGCGGCGATTGAGGCATTGAACCATTTATTTCCTGAAGAAAATTTACGGGAATATCGTAAGCGAATTAGCGAAGCGTTGGAAATATTAAAAACTTGCGATAAAATTCATGCGTATATACCTCAAGGAACATTCTATATTTTTGTCAACATTAAAAAAACTGGTATGAAATCTCTTTCTTTTGCAGAGAATTTACTTTTAAAGAAACATGTTGCAGTTGCTCCAGGTTTGGCATATGGTGCAAATTATGATAATTATATTAGAATTTCTTTAACTCTTCCTCTTGAGAAGATTAAGGAAGGAATGAACAAAATGGTTGAATTCATTATGGAGTTATAGAAATGGCAAGACAGACACGCAGTAGAAAGTTAGCTTATAATACAATATCTTCATTGATTTTTGAAATAACGACAATAGTTTGCGGATTGATATTACCGAGATTAATTTTATTATATTATGGTTCTAACGTTAATGGATTAATTAATTCCATTTCACAGTTTTTAGGTATTATTTCTTTTTTGGATTTAGGTGTTGGGGCTGTTGTTCAAACATCCTTTTATAAGCCTTTGGCTGAAAAAGATTCTGTAGGATACAGCAAAATATATAAATCCAGTCATAAGTTTTTTAAAAAAGTCGGACTTATTCTTTTGATTTATGTAATTGTATTATCATTTATTTACCCATTCTTCACAAACGGAGAAATGGAGTGGGATTTTGTAGTAACTTTATTACTGGTTATTAGTATAAGTTATTTTGCTCAATATTTTTTCGGTGTTACCGATTCTTTATTGATCAGTGCCGATCAAAGAGGATATGTTCAATATAACATAAAGACAATAACATTAATTATTAATACCATTGCTTGTATAATAGCGATAAAATTAAATGCTCCTATTCAAGTTGTCAAACTTACCACATCAGTGATATTTTTAGCCCGACCGGTTATTTATCATTTTTATGTAAAGAAACATTATGATATTCAAAAAATGGTTCAATATGATGTAGAACCGATTAAACAAAAGTATAATGGGATTGCTCAGCATGTTTCATCAGTTATTTTAGATAATACAGACATAATTGTACTAACAATTTTCTCTAATCTTATTTTTGTCTCTATATATTCTGTTTACTGTTTAGTCATCAACGGAGTACGCTCATTGATGAATTCACTTAGTTCTGGTATTGGGTCATTGCTAGGAGAATTAATAGCTAAAAAAGAAACACGGAAATTAAACTTTATTTATAATATGTTTGAATGGATTAATCATAATATGGTAATTGTTATTTTTGGCTGTTGTGCCACATTAATAGTTCCATTTATAAAAATTTATACATCTAATATTTCAGACACAAATTATATTCAGCCAATATTTGCTTTACTAATGACATTGGCAATGTCATGTTCTATGCTGAGAAGGCCTTATTTGGCTTTAATTACTGCCGCAGGCCATTTTAAAGAAACTCAACTCGCTTTCATTATTTCTGCAATTATAAATATTATATTATCTATTGTTTTGGTTATATTTTATGGTTTGATAGGTGTTGCGATAGGAACTTTGGTTGCAATGGTGTTTCAAACAGTGTGGTTGGCGATTTATTCTTCCAAAAAGATTATACATAAAAACATAGTACAATTTTTTAAATATATTTTTATTGATATTATTCTTTTCGTCGGTGGTTATTTTGCTGTTAAATGGATTAATATTTCTTGTACAAATTATTTTTCTTGGATAGGGTTGGCATTCATACATTTTGCTATCTGGTTAGGAATAGTATTATTGGGTAATATTATTTTTAATTTTAAATTGTGTAAACAATTTTTTATGGAACTTAAATTGAGATTTTTAAAAAACAGATGATTGAAATAGAATATAAAATTTATTGAATATTGGAAATGATTTATACGAGGAGCCAACTATAAATAAATCAAGAGATTTTTAATAAAAAAATTGAAATATTTATTTATAAGAATTAAAG
>CANQDJ010000051.1 GCA_947592005.1 uncultured Anaeroplasma sp. | reverse complement strand
ACAGAAATTATATATAAAATATATAACATCCGTTATTTCTTTTTCAAATATTTAAATTTAGGAGGCAAACTCGGGTGGGTATTACGAAAAAGATTTCCGGAGAAGAATTGGAACGGCTTAAACCATATATTGACTTTTATGCAAGAATTATGGAGTAGATATTATTTACAATTTTAAATGTTTTTGTTATAATACAACTATATTACTTAGGAGGGATAAAATGTCAGTATTGGACAAGGTAAAAGAAATTATTGTTCAGGAATTAAATATTTCCGCAGATAAGGTAACATTGGAAGCAAATCTGAAAGAAGATTTAGGTGCTGATAGCATCGATGCCGTTCAAATCATTATGGATTTGGAAGACGAATTTAATATTGAAATCGATACAGATAACGCTGAAGCAATTTCAACGGTTAAAAATTTAGTTGACTATATCGAAACTTTAGTTAAGTAAATCAAAATGACTGCGTAGGCAGTCTTTTTTTTGAGGGGGAGGTGATACTATGGATTATTCATATTGGATTAAAAAATGGCAAAAAGATAAGAATTTTATTGTTGAAAAAGATATTTTTAAAGAGAAAAAATATATTTATACTGCTTTCCCGAAAGCGAATATGTTGGGATTTCAAAATGGAAAAATTCGTAGTTTTATTTCTTGTGATATTTTAGCCAGATATTATCGTATGCAGGATAAGAATGTTTTATTTCCCACAGGCTGTCATACATTGTGTAATACATCTTTTATGGAAAATAAGAAATTCAGTAATGTATTAAATGATGATATATCCGATATGTATCGGAATCAATTATTGAATTTGGGTATCGGAATCAACGAAAATAAATTTATTGATATGCGTCACAATGAATATCTTGCCAATCTTCAACAAGCGTTTATTGATTTATATCAAAAAGGATATATCGAATATAAAGATAGTAAAGTTTATTATGATAAAAAGAATAATAAGATTTATGATTATACGTTGCATGAAGAAAAATTGCCGCATATTATTCATAAGTGTTTTGTGTTAAAAATCGGTAAATTTATCCCTCAAATTATAAAGGATATTGATCAGTTGCCGGTATCGGAAGAAGTTAAAAATCAGTTAAAAGCGGATTTTCAACCGATAAAAAAAATGGAATTGACGTTAGATGTTTCTAATGGATCTTCTTTGAAAGTTGAGTTGATTCAACCTCAGTATATGGGCTGTATCAGTTTTATTTTTTTGAATCCGGATTTTATAGATATTACCGATTTGGTTGAAATCAATGAGTATCAAAGTGTAGTTGAATATTTGGAAGGCAAAACGGAAGCAAATTTCGCTTTTAGCGGGCTTTATGCGAAAAATCCTTTGACGGGTGGAGATATTCCTATTTTTATTTCTACAATCTTTAATCAAGGGATTTATTTGGGAATGCCAGGTGTAGATGAAGAGGATCGATCGTTGGCAGAAGAAAATGGATTGGAAATTATCGAGGTTTTGGAAGATAATGTTTTGATTCATTCGGATTTTTTAGATGGCATGGATAAGGAACAAGCCAAAAAAGAAATTATTTGTAATTTTGTGGAAGCGGATTTGGCTACGGTGGAAACCATTTATGAAAATGATGAAATTGTTTTGTCTTCTTTGGATAATTTTGGTCCGTTGTTTCCGTTTTTATATAATGAAGATAAGAATGAGTTATTTCCTTTGACAGGACATCTTCCTTATGCGTTTTCTTCTAATTTACGACCAACTTTTGTTGATACAATCGATTTTGTGGGAACACCATTAAACGGCACAATGAATAATTTATTTACCGAAGGGATATGTCCGATTTTATCTATTTTATATGATAGTATTGGGTCTATCGTTCCTATTTTTTCAAATGATGCCAAAGATGAGTATAAGAAATGGAATGGGATAAAATATTTGGCGATTGAAGATGGAGATATATATAGTTCGATATTGATGCCGATTATTTTTTATCGAATTATTCAAGAAGAATTGAATTTACGATTAAATCCTTTGTTTGATACGATTTGTTTTTATAATAAAGTTATTGATATTTATCATAATGATATTTTAAGATTGAATAATAATTTATTGGATATGTCCGATTTGTTGAACAAATATTCACCGGACGCTATTCGTTTATTTAGTATGTTAACTGAACCGAAAGAGGAGTTTATTTTTGATAATTATCAATTAAAAGATATAGATTCTTTATTAAAAAAGGTAGAGAATTGTATTGATTTTAAGAAAGAAGATAGTTCTGTTCCGGATTATAAGTTATATTCTTTGATTAAAGAGATTCATAAGGATTTGGAAGAAAATAATGTGAATGCGTATGTATGTAAGGTTTATGATTTTTTGAATAATTCTTTTTCTCTTTCTAAAAAAGAAGGTTTGTTGCTGATTCGGATTCTCAGTCCGATTTGTCCGTTTCTTGCAGAGGAAATTTTTAAAAATTTATATAATAGCAAATATTCGATTTTAAATGAATCTTGGCCAAATTAAAAGGGATTATTCACAATCCCTTTTATAATATATTCCTTGATATTCTTTATTTTTTCTTAGTTTTTTATCGATTTCGTTGACTACGACTAATTTTTTTATACTCCATTTTGGTTCGATTAAATCTTCGATTTTTCCGTCTGCCGCCAATCGGTGGATAATAATATCCGGTCGCAAATAGGTAATTTGTTGACAAGTTATATCGACATATTGTTGCAAAGAAAGTAATGGGAAGGGGTTTAAATCGTATTCTTCGGCAAGTTTGGTGTTTTTGAGAAGAAGTAAGCAGTGGAATTTGATTCCTTGTATGTCTAGAGAATTTATAAATTGTATCGTTTGAAGCATATCTTTTGTTGTTTCGTTGGGAAGTCCGTTTATGATGTGAACAACGACTTCAATATGTTTTTCTCTTAGACGGTTGACTGCGTCTATAAATTCTTCGTTGGTGCATAAGCGATTGATGCGGTTGGCGGTAATTTCATTGGAAGTCTGTAATCCCAATTCTATTTGAACGGGGATTTTTTTGTTGAGTTGTTCTAAGTATAACAGGGTATCTTGTTCTAAACAATCCGGTCTGGTGGCGATGGAAATACCTACGGTTTTTTGAGGGTAGTAGGATAGAATTTCTTCGTAAATTGGTTTTAAAACGGAGAGTGGAGCGTAGGTGTTGGAATTGGCTTGAAGATAGGGAATGTATAAGGTATCGGGCCATTTGGTTTCTATGATATTTTTTATGTCCTCGAATTGTTGTTTCAATGGTTTATCTTTATCACCCGCCATATCTCCGCTACCGAGTTTGGAACAATAACTACAACCACCATATCCTTTTTTCCCGTCTTTATTCGGGCAAGTAAAATTGGCGTTTAAGGCGATTTTGGCAACTTTATGCTGAAATTTTTGTCGGTAATATTGAGTTAATGTATTATAAGGTTTTTCTTTTGTCATATAATTCAATTTTATCACCTAGTATGTATTATAGAAGAATTTGGTAGAAAAGAAAAGATTATTTTTTTTATACTATTCAATAAGGATAAAATTTGATATAATTATTTTAATGCGAGGGGATAATATGTACGACAAAATTCGAATTCTTTTATGCCATCCGAAATGGATAGGATTATATTATAAAGATAGTGTATTAAAGATTTTGGCATATATATTGATTGTCATTTCGTTATGTTTTGGGGTAAAAGCGATTGTGGATTATAATACCGATTATTTTACCAATGCAGACGCAAAGTATTTGACAACTTGTATTGTGAACGGGGATAAGTCCGATATTACTTACAGTATGGCAACGAATGAGATGACAGGAACGCCTTTGAGAATTGAAAGGGATAATTTTATTTTGTCTTTTTTGGAAGAAGAACCGCAAGAGTTAAAGGATAATATGTTTATTTTTCTTTTTTCGAAGGATTCCATTCAAATACGACAAAATGGTACTACGTTTGGAGATATGAAATATAAAGATATTATTTCTAAAGATATATCTTTTTCTGAAATACAAGATGGGAATTATTCTCAATATGCTCAAATGCAAGGTGTTTTTGATATTGCTTTAAATCGAATTAACGGGAAATATGCAAATGTATGTTTCTTACAAGATATTATGCAGCTTTTTAACTATTTTATCGGTGTGTTTGTTGTTTGTGTTGCGTTTTCTTTTTTCGATAATCCGAGTATTGCACATAGTATTCGATTAAAACTTGTATTTTATACGAGTGGAATTTATTTTGTGGTTATGACATTTGCGTTTATTTTTGGTTGGAATTGGTTGACATTTGTTGCTTTCTTTTTACCGATAATTTATGAGCATATTACATTTACACATATTGTAAGAGTCGAAAACAAGAGGTGAAAAAAATGGATTTTTTGGAACAAATTCAAGAAAAAGAAATTTTAGATAAAGATAATTCTATACGGGTGGAAGAAGCGAGATATCATTCGGTTCGTAAAGAATTGGATTTGAATTTGGTGTTGGATCATGCGATCGATTTTTCTTGTTATAACCGATTGATAGATGGAATAAACGAAGTGCTTCGCCCGCTTTCTATTCCGATTCATATTCATATAGGATATCAAGACGATAAGTTGAGCGAAGAAGATTATAAAGAGTATTTAAAGGGAATTTTGGCGGAATTAAGTAAATCCTCTGCCCGTTTTAATGTTTTTAATGTTGAAGAATGTCAAATTGAAGGGAATCGTATTACGTTTTTTGTTGCCTATGACGCTTTGGGAATCAGTGATTTGAAACAACCGATTCAAAAAGAGTTTGAAAAATATGGATTACCGGTTGAAATCGGTATTTCGGAAGATGAAATGAAGAGTGTACAGGCACAAATCGAGGCTATTGATCGGCAGATATCCGATACTTTGGAGAAACAAAGACAAGAGGCTTCCGCAGTCAGCCAAATGAATCAGACGCTTAAAGATCAAAAGAAAAAATATGGCTCTTGGATTGCACCAGAGGGGAATTCCAAAATTCGTGATATTCCTACTACAGCCAATGATCTTATGTTATATCAAAATGAAAAAGGGTATCCGAGTTTTAATATTAAAGCGTATGTTTTCAACATTGAGATACGGGATTTTTCCAATCGATCTTCTTTTTTGGTCAATTTAAAAGTGACCGATGAAACGGATTCCATTATGGTTACAAAATGGTATAATACCGCTAAAGAAAGAGAATTATTCGAAAACGAAATTCAAATCGGAACGGAACTTGAAATTACCGGTGTGGCTGAATTTAATGCGTATGCCAAAGATATTGTGTTAAAAGCACATGAGATTAAGGTATCGGGGCAGCATAAAGAAGAAGAGGTTGTAGACGACGAACCTATAAAAAGAGTGGAATTGCATACGCATACAAAAATGAGCACTTTAGATGGTCTTACGGAAGCAGGAGATTATATCCGTTTGGTTAAAAGCTGGGGTTGGAAGAGTATGGCTTTTACGGATCATAACGGAGTTTATGCTATACCTGATGTAGCCCACGCTGTTGAATCCGATCCGGATTTTAAACCGATATACGGAGTGGAATTATCGTATGTAGACGATGAGAATTATTTTATTGCTTTTGATTCCAGAGATATTCCTTTGAAAGATGCGACATATGTGGTTTACGATATTGAAACAACGGGTTTTTCTCAGACGTATGACCGTATAATAGAGATTGCCGCCATTAAAGTTTCTCAGGGAGAAATTCGTGATCGATTTGAAACTTTTGTGAATCCCGAAAGAACTATTTCACAGAAAATCAGTGAATTGACTTCCATTCGGGACGAAATGGTTCAAGACGCACCGACGATAGATAAGGTTTTACCTCAATTTATGGATTTTTGTAAAGGTTGTATTTTGGTTGCCCATAATGCCAAATTTGATGTAGGATTTATTTATGCCAATATTAAACGATTGAATTTGGATTATCCGATGTTGCCGGCTATCGATACATTGAATTTATTCCGAGCAGGATATTATGAGTATGTGAATAAATTTAATTTGAAAGTAATGGCAAAGTATTTTAAAGTAAAACAAGAACAACACCATAGGGCGATTGATGATACACGTGTTACGGCAACATGTTTTATAAATATGTTGAATGATTTATATAAAAAGGGGATTACCAATTATAAAGATATAAATCAATTAATAAATAAAGAAGAGCATTGGAAACATATTATTCCAAGTCATATTAATGTTTTGGTAAAAAATAAAATTGGATATAAGAATATGTATAAATTGTTATCTGATGCGTTAACCAATCATTTTTACGGAGATGCTAGAGCGTTAAAATCTCAAATCGAGTTGTATCGAGAGGGTTTATTGCTAGGAAGCGGTTGTGCCAACGGCGATGTCTTTGAATATGCGTTAAATCGAAGCGAAGAAGAAACGAAAAAAATGATGCAGTATTTTGATTATATTGAAGTTCAACCGCCGATGGCGTATGCTCATCTATTTTCTTCTTTGCCGAATGGAATAGAAGATATTCAACAAGTTATTAAAAAGATTATTCGCTTAGCGAAAGAATTAAATAAGATCGTTGTGGCGACTTCGGATTGTCATTATGCACGACCGAAATTAAAACAGTATCGAGATATCTTGATTCATTCTCCACAAATCGGAGGAGGACAGCATAGTTTGGCAAATTATGATTGTTCTCCGTCTATGCATTTAAGAACGACAAGAGAAATGTTGGAAGAATTTTCTTTCTTGGATAAGGATTTGGCTTATGAAATCGTTGTTAAAAACACGAATCATATTGCCGATCAAATTGAAAAGTTTTCGGCTTTTCCAAATGAAATGTATGCGCCGAGAGATGATGAGTTTAAAGACGGATTTTTGAAGGTTCCTTCTATTGTGGAAGAAATGAAGAGAATTGTCAATGAAAACGAAAGAAAAATATATGGAGAAAATCCGCACCCTATCGTAAAGAACAGAATAGAAAAAGAATTGAATTCCATTATCAGCAACGGATATGCTTCGGTATATTATATGTCGCATTTATTGGTTATGAAGTCTTTGGAAGATGGCTATTTGGTTGGCTCAAGAGGTTCAGTCGGTTCTTCTTTGGTGGCAACCATGATGAATATTACCGAGATTAATCCTTTGGCTCCACATTATCGGTGTAAAAAATGTCATTTTCATACGTTTAAAATGACGGAAGATGAAAAGAAAAAATACGGAATTCGACCGATAGAAGAGAAATTCCAGAACGATTTGGATATGGTGGATTCGGGATATGATTTGCCTGATGCGGTATGTCCGATTTGTAATGAAAAATTGACGAAAGACGGACACGATATTCCGTTTGAAACATTTTTGGGATTTAATGGAGATAAGGTTCCTGATATCGATTTAAATTTTTCCGGAGAATATCAAGCCCAAGCCCATGAATATATTCGTACGGTATTCGGAGAAGATCATGCGTTTCGTGGTGGAACAGTTGGAACCATCGCCGATAAAAATGCGTATGGATATGTCAAAGGATATTGTGAGAGAACAAATACGGTATTGAGAAATTGTGAAATGGATCGAATCGCAAGTCATTTAGTCGGAATTAAGCGGTCTACGGGACAGCACCCTGGTGGAATTATCGTCGTTCCTCATTATGTAGATATTTATGATGTTACACCGGTTCAATATCCTGCGGATAATACGGATAATGCTTGGAGAACTACGCATTATGATTATCATTCTTTTGAAAATAATTTATTAAAATTAGATATTTTAGGCCATGATGATCCGACCATTATCAAGTATTTAATGGATTATGTGCATAAGCATCAAGATCAGTTTCCGTTTACTTCTCCACAAGATATTCCTATTGACGATAAAAATATCTATCGTTTGTTTAATTCGACGGATATAATCGGTTTATCGGAAGAACAAATCGGGAGTAAGGTTGCATCGTATGCCGTTCCGGAATTCGGAACTAAATTTGTTCGAGATATGTTAATTGAAACTTTGCCGAAGACCTTTGCTCAACTTGTAAAAATATCCGGTTTATCGCATGGTACAGATGTTTGGAATACCAATTCTCAGGATTTGGTTAACGGGACAACTTCTTTTGGTAAGATTGAATTTAAAAATGTCATAGGTTGTCGTGATGATATTATGGTCAATTTAATGTATATGGGGTTAGAGCCTTTAACGGCTTTTGAAATCATGGAATTTGTTCGTAAGGGTAAAGTGGCAAAAGATCCTGCAAAATGGGAAAAATATCGCCAGGCAATGATAGAGAAGAATGTGCCGGAGTGGTATATTTGGTCTTGTGAACGGATTAAATATTTATTTCCGAAAGCCCATGCCACTGCGTATGTTTTGATGGCTTTGCGGATTGCCTGGTTTAAGGTGAATTCTCCTGCATTATTTTATAGTGCTTGGTTTTCCAAGCGGGCAAAAGCGTATGATGTCGCAACATTCTTAGGGGGGCCGGTATCTATTCGAGTAAAATTGAATGAATTACAACAAAAACAGGATTCTACGGGAAAAGATGAAGATTTAATTACTTCTTTACAAGTTGCGTTGGAAATGACTACTCGGGGAATCAAGTTTTTACCGGTGGATATTTTCAAGTCTTCCGCTACAATTTTCGAAGTAGAAAACGGGAATTTGAGATTGCCGTTCATCGCAGTGGATAAATTGGGAGAATCTGTGGCGTTGGATATTGTTCAAAAAAGAGAAGAACAGAGTTTTACTTCTAAAAAAGATGTGGTAAGAAGAACAAAATTGAATTCATCTTTATTCCAAGATTTTGAAGAAATGAATGTGTTTGGGAATTTGCCAGATGAGGATAAGATTACAACCGATGGAATTTTCGCATTTATGTGATATTATGTAAATTTTAAAAAATATGGATTAAATTATATTTATTGTGATATAATTCTAATAGTATCATTTTTAGGAGGAGCCAACTATAAATAAATCAAGAGATTTTTAATAAAAAAATTGAAATATTTATTTATAAGAATTAAAGGCACG
>CANQDJ010000050.1 GCA_947592005.1 uncultured Anaeroplasma sp. | reverse complement strand
TGTTGTACTCATAACTATAAATTAAACCTTAAAGAAGGAGATTGTATAATCTTAAGTACAATTTGATTATACTAGGGATAAAATTTGATATGTGTTATATTATGTGCTGGGTATGCTACTAGAATGTATCCCTTAACTGAAAATTTTCCCAAGCCATTATTACCTGTTAGAAACAAACCGATTATGGATTATTTAATCGATGATTTAACAAAAATTCAAACAATAAAAAAATATATCATTGTTTCTAATCATAAATTTATTCATCATTTTAAAGAGTGGTCTAAAAGTCGGAGGGAGAATATTGAAATTCTTGATGATGGATCTACCAAAAATGAAAATAGATTGGGTGCTGTTACTGATATAAGTTTTGCGATTGAAAAATGTGGTATAACAGATGATATTTTGGTATTGGCAGGGGATAATTTATTGGATTTTTCCCTTACGGATTTTATTGATACATTTGAAAAGAATAAGAAGCCATTGGTTATGCGTTATTTTGAATCGAATGAGGAAAAATTAAAAAGAACGGGTGTTATTCAAATTGATAAAGATGGAAAAATCATAGATATGCAAGAAAAACCATCAAATCCCCAATCGAATTGGGCAGTTCCTCCTTTTTATATATTTCCACATTTTATACTTCAAGAATTTGCAAAATCGTTGAAATTCGGTTGTAAAAAAGATGCTCCTGGCGAATTTTTAGAGTATCTAATATCCAAGATAGATGTTTATACATATTTAATGCCTGGGCATCGTATAGATATTGGGGATTTAAAAACATATGAAAGTTTGAAATAGAAGGAGATGGACTATGGATTATTCGTATTTAAAACAACATTATATAAAACACTACGGAGAGAGCGATTGTATTGAATACTCCTATTGCCCATATCGTATATGTCCTCTTGGAGCCCATGTTGATCATCAACATGGATTGGTTACGGGATTTGCTTTAAATTATGGTATAGGTATAGCATATACCGTAAACGAGGACGGTCTTTGTCAAGTTGTATCCCACAATTTCCCACAGCGAAAAAGATTTAGTGTAAAAGAAATTTTGGAAAGAAAGAATGATTGGGCGGATTATATCCGAGGTGCAGTTAAAATACTTCAAAATAATAATTATAATTTAAAAAAAGGAATTAATGCTTATATTTTTGGGGAATTGCCTATAGGAGGGTTATCCTCTTCCGCAGCGGTTATTTTATCGTTTTTATTGGCAATTTGTAAAGCCAATGATATTAAACTTACAAGTAAAGAACAAATTGATATAGCATATAAATCGGAAACCGAGTTTGTCGGAATGTCGATAGGAATGCTTGATCAATCGTGTGAGGTTTTAAGTGAAAAAAATAAATTGTTGATGTTAGATACAAACACCGGCGAATATAAAACAATCGAAAAAGGCAATGGGGATAAGGAGTATAAGTTTTTGGTTGTTCATTGCGGTGCGGAAAGGTTGTTGGCGGCTTCGGCGTATAATATAAGAGTAGATGAATGTAAGGCGGCCGCTTTTATAGTTAATTCTTATTTGGGCATCTATAAAAAATTCAAAGATACATATTTAAGAGATTTATCTTATGAAGATTTTATAAAATATAAAGAGAATATGCCGACAAATTTTCAAAAAAGAGCGTTACACTTTTATAGTGAAAACGATAGGGTTAAGAAGGGGTGTGAAGCGTGGGCAAAAGGAGATATTGTTCAATTTGGAAAACTTGTTACGGAATCGGGAGAGTCTTCTATTAAACAATATGAGGCCGGTTCAAAATTACTGATTGATTTATATGAAATAATGGTTTCTACCGAAGGAGTATATGGGGCTAGATTTATGGGTGGAGGATTTAATGGCGCATGTTTGGCAATTATCAATCCTGAGTTTGAAAAAACCATTATTGAAAATATTAGAACACGTTATACACAACTTCATCCGGAGTATGCGGATAAAGTAGGATTATTTATTTGTAGTTCGGAAAATGGAATAGGTGCTATGAATAAATAGATTTATTTTTAAAGGTTTTAAACTTTAGTAAAATATTTTATATGAGTGTAAAATCAAAGAAAAATTAAAATTTATTATAAGGAAGAGGTTTATATGGAAAAGAAAAACGATGAAAAAATTTCTTTGGCTAATGCTTGGAAAACAATTAAGAAAAACATTTTATGGATTTTATTATTTACAGTATTCGGAATTACTTTGGGAGCCATTATGGTTTTTGTTGTAATTAAACCGAAATATGAATCAAGAACATCGATTGTTGTTACAGTATCAACGGATAATCAACAAGGGACAGATATCAATTATTCCGATGGATTAAGATTGGTTCAAACCGTTTCGGATTTGGTAAAAGAGGATATCGTTTTGGAAGAAGTGGCAAAAAGACATAACGAAAGTAACACGATTGCTTTTGCTAATTCGTTAAGAGGGAATATTAAAGTAGACTATTCCACTACATCTTTTTTAATAGTTATCAAGGTATATAATCGAGATTCTAAAGAATCTATGATTTTGGCTAACTTAATTGCGGAAAGTTTGATTCATGTTTGTAACACAGACAAGGGATTATCGAAATTATTGCAAGAAACTATAACTCAAACAACATTAGCACAAGAAGGGGTTTATTATAGTCCGAATAAAACAATTTGGCTTTTGGCTTCTATGGTTGTTGGGTTGTTTGTTGGTATTGTAGTTATTTTTGCCAAAGAATCTTTGATTAATGTTTATAAGACAAAAGAAGATGTTCAAAAAGATTTTGATTATAATGTTATAGGTACTTTTTATAACAATAAAAAAAATTCAGGTCCGGAATATAAATTAAAAGATCCGAACGAGAGGGCTTTTGAAAGTTTTAATCGATTATTTTTTAATGTTAAACTTTTAAATATCGATGAAACTTGTAAGGTATTTATGATAACATCGACTACACAAGGGGAGTTGAAAACAACCACTATTGGTAATTTGGCACAGGCGATGGCTGTCAATAATAAAAAGGTCTTGGTAATGGATTTGGATTTGCGTAGTCCGAAAGTTCATAAATTATTTGGACAAACATGTCATGATGGGATTGTGGATTATATTGACGGGTCTAAACCGTTTGAAGAAATTATTAAGAAGACTGCGGTAAATGTCGATGTGATTACAGCGGGAAAACCTGTACCGAATCCTTTGATTTTTATTGAGTCTGTCAAAATGAAAAATGCGTTAGAAGAATTAAAGAAAAATTATGACTATATTTTATTGGATACTCCACCATTGGTTTTCTCTGATGCGTTAGCCATTTCTAAAATTTCAAATGGTGTTATTTTTAACATTGGTATGCGTAAAGCGAAAAAATCGATGATTTCTGACAATATTAAAAGTTTAAAAGATACAAATGCCAACATTTTGGGATTATGTTTGACATTGTTGGATTATGACAGTAAAACCAATTTGCAATATTATTATAACAACGACTCTAAAGAGAGGCAAACCGAATGATTGATATTCATACGCATATCTTGCCAATGGTTGATGATGGTTCGAAGAATCTTAAAGAATCTTTAGAATTATTGCATCAAGAGTTAAATAATGGTGTGAATGAAGTAATGTTGACGCCACATCAAAATCAAAGAAATTTGGATAAGAAACGAATCCAATTTGCTTTTGAAGAATTTGTAAAGGCGGTAGATTTACCAATTAAACTTTATCTTGGTTGTGAATTAATGTATTATGAGGGTGTTTTAGAAGCAGTAAAAAAAGGGTTAGTTCAAACATTAAATGATAGTAAATATATTCTTATTGAATTTTCAACTATCTATGAAACAAACATTTCTGATATAGTATATGAACTTAATATAATGGGATATTGTCCGATTGTTGCCCATATTGAAAAATATGGATATCTTAAAACAGAAGATTATAAGGCTATTCATGCAAACGGAGGATTCATTCAAATTAATGCGGATAGTTTCTCTATTGGAACGTATTATAAAAGAATCAAGAAACTTTTAAAAATGGAATTGGTTGATTTTATAGCATCGGATTGCCATAATCTTCAAAAACGAAATGTGGATTTTTCTACTGCCAAAACTATAATTAAGAAAAAATTTCCGAATAGTTATGATAAACTTTTTAATAAGACTTTGTTTTGAAACATATTTTTAAATTGCAATTCAAAAAAAGATAGAGAGGGATTTAAATGACTCTAAAGAAAACGTTAAAGAAATTATATTTTGATTTTGTAAAGCAAATAACCATTTATCGAAATGAAAAGATGGAGAAAAGAAAAATAAAACAAAAAAGAAGAATGGAAATTCAAAAACTTGTTTCTTTAACCAAAGAACAAAAGAAGCAAATCGATACTTTTTATAAGACAGAGTATGGTAAGAAAATAAAATATAATTGGCATAAGGAATATACCGCTATTAGCGGTGTTTTCGATTACCGGTATGTTCCGGAATTATTATGGACTGCCAGAGTGGAAGAATTGTGGAATTCTCCGGCATATTACAAGTGTTTACAAGATAAAAATATTATTGAGTTATTAAGCAAATCGTTAAATAGCGATAAAAATTTATCTTTTTCAATCCGCTCTCCCAAAGCCTACGTTCGTTGTGCGAACGGATTGTTCTTAGACGGAGATTACCATATTATATCCAAAGAAGAGGCTATATTAAAAATGGATTCGTTAGATAAGTTTTTTATTAAACCTTCTGTCGATAGCGGTTCGGGAAAAAATTGTAGAATAGTTCATCATGAAGAATGGGAAAAAGAGAAGGAACAAATATTTAAAGATTATAATAAAGATTTTATTGTTCAAGAAGTATTACATAATAGTGAGGATCTTGCTCGATTAAATCCAACAAGTTGTAATACATTCAGAGTCATTACTTATATTTTGGATAATAAAATTTACCATATGCCTTTGGTGCTTCGAATGGGTAGGAATGGAAAATATTTGGACAATGCACATCAAGGAGGTATTTTTATCGGAGTAAGTGAAGACGGACATTTGGCAAAACAAGCTGTTACAGAATTTAATGAAAAATATTTTGTTCACCCGGATTCTAAAATTACATTTGAGAATTATCATATTGAAAATGTAGATAAAATAATTGAAGCGGCTCATCAATTACAAGCCCTGATACCTCATGTTGGTTGTGTTCATTGGGATCTGACGATAGGTGATCAAGGAGAAGTAATTTTGATGGAAGGGAATATGCGAGGAGGAAGTATTTGGTTGGTTGAAATGACAGGAAAAGCCCCTTTTGGTGAAAATACGGCTAGAGTTTTAAATTTACTTCGAGATAATAAAAATTTATTTTAATGGCAGGAGAGTATGATATGGGTAGATTGGGAATTATTGCGGATAAAATAGAATATAAAATAAATGATATAAGAAATAAAAGATTGTATAAATATGAACAAAAATTAAAAAAATGTTCTCTTAAAGCAATGCCTAAGGCTCAATTTAAAGAAATTAAGAAATTTTGGAAACAATACGATAAGCATTTTAAAGGTTATGAACATGTTCAGTACTACAAAATGTTAGGCAGTGTCAATAAACTTTTTCTTCCGGATTCTTTCTTTTATTGTTATATCGATTATTTTTATAATAATTGGAATAGATTAAAATCTTTGGATAATAAATGTTTATATGATCTTTATTTTCCTAATGTGAAACAACCGGAAACGATTGCCAAAAAAATTAATGGGTATTGGTATATAGATAAAAAAATAGTTGGTTTTCAACTGGTGGAAAAGGAATTGGAATCTTATTCGGAATTTGTTGTGAAAATCGCCTGTGAATCTGCAGGAGGGAATGGTGTAAAATTTTATCGAAAAGTGGATTCTTCATTTATGGAGTTTGAAAAAAATCATAAAGATTTAATTATTCAAAAAACTTTTACACAATCTCCAATTCTGGCAAGATTGAATGAATCTTCTATAAATACGATTCGTATAATGACATTCTGTAAAGATGAAAAAGAACAAATTAAATTTTTATCTGCTGTCGCAAGATTTGGAGTGAAGGGTGGCAGAACGGATAATGCTTCTACCGGTGGATTGGTAGTGGGAATTGACGAAGAAGGATTTGTTAAAAAAACGATTTATAGACTTGCAACTTCTGAAAAGTTTACTCAAAATCCAAATGGGGGAGAATATGAAGATATAAAAATTCCTCGCTTTAAAGATATGGTAAAATTGGCGATTGATCTACATAGTTCCTTTCAATTTGCTAGAATTATTTCTTGGGATTTTGCCGTTGATGATCAAAATGATATCGTTTTGATTGAAGCAAATTTCTATTATGAGGAAGTACGTTTTCACCAATTATGTAATGGACCTCTTTTCAAAAGTGAAGAAGAATTATTACAAGTTTTAAATGAAGTAACAGGTAAAAAAACAAAATAGTTTATGGGCGGTATTTCTAGTGGGAATATAGATAATTGTGGTTGTTTGGAATAGAGGAGAAGACTTAAGACAGGATATTTCAATAATTTTTAGTATAAAAAATCATTGTTTTTAATTCTATAAAATTTATTATTTTTGAATTTTATTCATTAGTAATTTATTGTATGAGATATAGTATAATTAAAAAAACAAGATGTAGGAATGGTTTTTTTGTTTTTTGATATTTTTTGAATTTTATTTATAATTTTAGGCATTATATTTTATTTTAATCAAATAAATTTAGAAAAATAAAATTTTATTCAATTTTATATTGACATTAAAAATACACAAGCATATAATAAATACAGAAAGGCAATGGAGCCGTAACACCTGAAAGTGGTGCATAGGAGGGCAGAGCCTTTTTTTATTTTTAGGGGGTTTATATGAAACAAGTTACAGATTATTTTGGATGTTTGGTTTTCAATGACAAAGTTATGAAGTCAAGGCTTTCTTCCGATGTCTATAAGAAACTAAAGAAAACCATTAATGATGGCAAAGAGTTGGATATAAGTGTGGCGAACTCTGTCGCTCTTGCTATGAAGGATTGGGCGATTGAAAATGGAGCTACGCATTATACACATTGGTTTCAGCCGATGACCGGTGTAACAGCCGAAAAACACGATGCTTTTATTTCGCCTGAAGCCGATGGAAGTACGGTGATTATGGAATTTAAAGGAAAAGAGTTAATTAAGGGTGAACCCGATGCATCTTCTTTTCCGTCCGGTGGATTACGTGCTACTTGCGAGGCAAGAGGATATACGGCATGGGATCCGACATCTTTTGCGTTTATAAAAGATAAATGTTTATGTATTCCTACGGCGTTTTGTTCTTATGGAGGGCAAGCGTTGGATAAAAAAACTCCATTATTAAGATCTATGCAGGCTTTGAATAAAGAAGCGGTCAGAGTTTTAAAATTATTTGGACATAATGATGTTACTTCCGTTAAAACTACGGTAGGTCCGGAACAGGAATATTTTTTAATAGATAAAGAACTTTTCGATAAACGAAAGGATTTAATTTATACCGGTAGAACTTTATTCGGTGCTATGCCACCGAAAGGACAAGAGTTGGAAGACCATTATTTTGGAGCGATTAAACCAAAAGTTCAAGCATTTATGAACGATGTAAATGAAGAATTATGGAAATTGGGAATTTCGGCGAAGACTGAACATAATGAGGTCGCTCCCGCTCAACATGAGTTGGCACCGATTTTTGCTACAACCAATATTGCTGCCGATCATAATCAACTTACGATGGAAATGTTACAAAAAGTTGCGAAAAAGCATGGATTGGTATGTTTACTGCATGAAAAACCATTTAAAGGAGTAAATGGTTCCGGAAAACATAATAATTGGTCGATGTCTACCAATACGGGAATTAATTTATTAGAACCTGGAGATACTCCGGCAGAAAACGCACAATTCCTTTTATTCTTGGCGGCAGTTATAAAAGCGGTAGATGAATATCAAGATTTATTGAGAATATCCGTCGCTTCTGCTTCCAATGATTTCCGTTTGGGTGCGAACGAAGCACCACCGGCGATTATTTCTATATTCTTGGGTTCGGAATTACAAGCCGTCATCGACTCTATTGAATCCGGAAAGCCATTAAAAACAAATGGTAAGACATTCTTAAAAATCGGGGCAGATGTATTACCGCAATTACCGAAAGATACGACCGATAGAAATAGAACTTCTCCGTTTGCATTTACGGGTAATAAATTTGAATTTCGTGCTTTAGGATCTTCCGAATCGATTTCTTGTACAAATATTATGTTAAATACGGCGGTTGCCGAAGAGTTGAAACAATTTGCCGATGAATTGGAACAAGCGAAAGATTTCAATGTGGCATTGCATACGCTAATAAAGAGAGTTATAACAGAGCATAAACGAATTATTTTCAATGGAAACGGATATGATGAATCTTGGATTGTCGAAGCGGAAAAGAGGGGGTTGTTGAATCTTAAATCCACTCCGGAAGCCTTACCATATTATTTGCATGATAAAAATATTAAGTTATTTACCAATCATCATATTTATACGATTGATGAAATCAACGCAAGATATGAAATCGCTCAAGAACATTATGTAAAAGTTGTGAATATTGAAGCGTCAACTTGTTTGGATATGGTAAATAAGGATTATCTTCCGGCAATTAGCCGATATACCAAGAAATTGGCGGATACGATTGTGGTTAAGAAATCTTTGGGAGTGGATACATCTTTTGAAACGGATATTCTTACCAAGTTATCTTCCGGATTGACAGAAGCATATACCACAAAACAAAAATTGGAAGATACATTGTTATCCGCAAAAAAGATTACTGCTTGTTCCGAACTTTCTATGTATTATAGAGAAAAGGTATTGCCTTTGATGGAAGAATTAAGAATGATAATCGATGGTGCAGAAAATGATGTAGATGCCAAAGAATGGCCAGTTCCTTCTTATGGGGATTTATTATTCGGGATTCGATAAATAAATTTACAGAATGGAATCGGTGAAATAAAAACTAAATCATAGTAAATAATGTTTCAAATAAGGCATCGAAAGTTATTAAGATTTCGATGCCTTATTTTTCACTAATATTTTAAAATTTATATTTTTTAATTTTAAATAAGGTATTTCTTTTCATGTTATATCTTATAATAAACGTAAAGTGAAATATTTTCACTTGCAAAAAATGTCATAAGTTGTTATAATTCTTAGTGTTATAATAGTATGGGAGTTGAATTTATGGAAAAGTATGTAATTTTTATGGATGTATCGGGAGATTTGGATCCGGCATATGCTGCTGAAAAAGGATTATGTTTCGTTCCGATGCAATATTCTTTGGGAAAAGAAATGCGTGTATGTTCGGGGATTGAAAGCGAAGAAGTCTTAAAAAAATTTTATGATGGTCAAAGAAATGGAGATTTAACTCAAACCTCACAAATTACTCCGTATATGTATGAAGAATATTTCGATTCTTATATGAAAGACGGATATTCTATTCTTTATATTGCCTTATCTAGTGGATTGTCTTCTACTTATAGTGCGGCTTGTGTAGCCAAAGAAACATTAAAAGAAAAATATCCAGATGTGGATTTATATCCTGTTGACTCTAAAGGGGCAACCGGCGGTATGGGTGTGTTGGTAGAACGGGCTTTTTCAAATAAAGAAAAAGGAATGACGGCTAAAGAAAATTATGAAGATATAGTATCGGTTGTTCCTCACCTTCACCATTGGTTAATGGTTCAAGATTTATTTTATTTAAAGCGTGGTGGAAGAGTCAGTGCGACTACTGCGGTATTGGGAACGGTATTGGGAATAAAGCCGATTTTGATGATTAATAAAGAAGGAAAATTGGATACGATAGCCAAAAAACGTGGAAATAAAAATGCGGCGTTACATTTAGTTCAATTATTTAAAGAATCTTATGACGAAACCATAGAGGGAGTTATCTATGTAAGTGATGGAGATGCGAAAGAATTAGGTGATTTTACGGCAGATGAAGTTAAGAAACTTTATCCGAATGCTGTAGTGAAGAGAGCGTCTTTATCTCCGATTATCGGGGCCCATACGGGACCGGGAATGGTTATTATTTGTCATTTAGGAAAATAAACTACAATTTTGAAACTACAATTTTGTAGTTTCAGATTGTTGACAAATCCTTAGTTTTTTTGAAATGAAACTAAGGGTTTGTCTTTTTTATGTGGATAATTCAATT
>CANQDJ010000049.1 GCA_947592005.1 uncultured Anaeroplasma sp. | reverse complement strand
TAAAAGGAACAAAATGCTTTAGTTAAGCCATTTTTGTTCCTTTTTATACTTTATAACTGTCGAAAACGGGATTATACTCTAAAAAAAATGGTTTTTTATAATATAATATTACAAAAAAAGCAGATTTTTTTACAATGAACGACATTTTTTTGTTTAATAGTGTATAATTTATGTAAGTGAAAAACAAGGGGGATAATGAAATGAAAAAAATAATTGTATTGATTTTTTCTATTTTTATTTTATTTTTATCCTCTTGTATGGACAATTCTGAAATAATCGACATTACGGTCGCCACAGGGATAGATTCTTGCATACAGGAAAAAGAAGAGTTTCGCTTGGATAAGATCATTTTAAATGTAGAGTATAATCAGAATAAGCGGAAACATTGTGTATTGGAAGAGTCGATGGTAAAGCGAGAAGATATATCTCAACTTCAATCCGTTGGGGTTCATACGATAAATGGGCAATATCAGGGGTTTACTTTTTCTATTCGGATTATGATTTACGATCGACAGGATATTTTGGAGAATTATATTTATTATTATAAGATGAATAATCAGTATGAAATTCAAATGGGAACTTCGATTTATAATTTAGAAATTCCAAAGAGGGAAGGATATAATTTTTGTGGGTGGTATTCGGATCCTAATGCCAAACAAGAATATGTGGATTCGGAGAAAAGAATTATAGAATTATTTCCGTTATGGACAAAGGAAAAGACGTATAAAATCGATTTTTATGTGGCAGAAGATTTTATCTGTAGAAAATATGTTGTGGAGAATCAAAAGATTCCTTTTCCGGAAATAGTGATTCCCGAAGGGTATTTGTTTTGTTTTTGGGATTGTTCGTCTGTTTTGGCGAAAGAAGATTTGGATATTCGAGCGGTATTATATAAAGAAAATCAAGCGGTTGTCCGCTTTTATGACAGAAATAAAAATTTATTGGGATATCGGATTGTGCCGAAAGGGAGTGTGGTTTATTATGAACCACCGATTGTCGATGGATATAAATTTATAAAATGGAGTGAGTCTTTGGATTGTGTTACGCAGAATGTAGATGTTTATCCGATATATGCAGTAAATGGGGCGAAATATAAAGTAAATTTTTTTGATGAAAATGGGAATTTATTACAACAAAATTATGTGGAAGCAGGAGAAGATGTTGAATTTGTTTCTTTGGACAATCGATATGAAATTAAGGGATTTTCGGCATCTTTGAAGACGATTATGTGTGATACCAATATTATGGTTTATAGAACACCGATTGTATATAAGTATTATTTTACTGATTCGCTTTATGCGACGGCTTTGGCGACAGAGGAACAACCGGAAGTTCCGTATATGGATAGTGGAATCGGTTCTTGGGAAATGATAGAAGGAACGACCGATTGTTTTAAGGCGACATATAAGAGAAAAGGGGAAGTTTTTCATCTTATTACATTGGACGATAATAAGACATATGATATTCGGTTTGATGAAATAACGTATGATTTTGATGTGTTTTTTGCGGCATTGAAAAATGATTGTGTTCAATATAATTGGTATCCGGAGGAATGGTATGTAAATTCGAATAAGGGTTATGAATCAAAGAAACCTTCTACTGTGGCATCTGAATGGGAAACCAATGAAGTAACGTTATATGGAGAGAGAAAAGATATTCAAAGTAATTCGAATTTATTGGTTAAAATACCATATAAATCGGGGTATATGTTGAAAAGGTCTAATTATATGGGAGATTATGTTTGGATTGTTTCGGACGAATTTACGGCAATTTCGGATTCGATTTTAGAAGAGTATAAGGTGATTATCTTGGGGAAAAGCATTTCGGAAATTGTTTATTTTTCGCAAGAAAAAGAATATAAGGTATGTTATTTTATTGTGGATAAGAATAATCCGAAATTTTATAGTTTGAATGGCAGTTTATATGATAAGGAAACCGGTATGTTGTTGTGGGAAAGGAGAGAAGAGAATGCGTAGGTATTGGATAATTGTGTTGGTTTTTCTTCTTTTCCTTTGTTGTTGTAAGAAAGAAAGTGGTTTGGAAGAGTCGGTGGTAGCGATTGAGGTTACTACGCCCAAGAAAGAATTGGTTCGTAGAGTGGACGATTTTCAAATTGACGACTTATGGATTGATGTAACGTATGAGAATGGAATAAAGAAACAATTCGTTTGTACGAAGGATATGATAAGGGAAGCGGATTTAAAGAAGTTAAGTAAGGTGGGAAATCATACGATTCATATTGAATATGGATCTGTAGGGACGGACATTGAAATTTATTTGTATAATGAAGAAATTATAAAAGATAAACAAATATTTGTTTGGAATGAACAGAATGAAACGAAAGTGGCTTTGGCGAATACAATATATGAAATTGAACCGATAGATAGAGAAGGATTGTTTTTCTATAATTGGTATAGAGACGAAACGTGTGAAGTGAAGTATGAGGAGTTACCGAGTGATGAAGTGGTAATGGTGTATCCGAAATATATTGCGGAACAGACATATCGAGTTCGATTTTATCACGAGAAAGTATTGATTAAAGAAGAATATGTAAAAGAAGGAGAAAGTGCGACGCCTCCGATTATGAAGTCTACGTATGATTATGTATTTTCTCATTGGGACAAACCTTTTACGGATATTCATGAAAATGTGGATATTTATTCGGTATATGAATCGGGTGCGTGCGAAGTGATATTTTATAATTTGGCGGGAGAAGCGATATCTCGTCAAGTTATAAAAAAAGGGGCTAGTGTGGTTCCGCCGGTTCTTCCACAGGAAGAGGGATTTATTTTTGTGTCTTGGGATCATAATTTGGAATCTATTACGTCTTCTTGTGAGATTTATCCTATTTATAATGTAATGGCTCAAATGATTCGGGTAAGATATTTTCGGAATACGATGGATGATTTTTTGTATGAACAATATTATTTAAAAGGAGATCCTATTGAATTTCAGTATGATTTTGGGCATTATGAAATTTTGGGGTTCAGTGAAGATTTATCCGCAATAACTACCGATACGGATGTTATCGTTTCTTGTCGACCGGAAGAGTTTGGTTATTATATAGACGATGTGCTTGTTGCGAAACTTCCCTTTTATTCTCAACCACCACAGATTCCTTATTTAAAAAACATGACCGGGGTTTGGCAACAATCCAATTCGGATCCTCTTCGTTTTGATTTAGTATATAATCCTACGGATTTCGGATATCCTATTACTTTGGTAACGGATATGCATGGAAGTATGTCATGTGTTATGAAAGATTTTTTGAATTACGGACCGGCTTATTATGTGGGGTGTATGGTTCGAACGTTTGAATTATATGAATGGTATTGGGATCCGTTCCGCAGTCAAAAGATAGAAGATTTTAATGAAGTGAAAGAGGATGCGGTAATATATGGTAAAAGAATAGAAGAAACAAATATCTCTATTGAGGATTATTTTGTTTTAACCAAAACACAAACTTCTAAAGGGGAAGGTTGGAGGGTTTCTTTTAAGATTCAACCGCCGATTAAAACGATTTATATTCCTGATGAATATGAAGGGCTTCCTATTTTGGAAGTTACGAAAGAAACGTTGGCGCAACCGTATTATTTCTTTATCGGCAAGAATTTAAAGTCTATTTTCGGTACATCGGTATCGAATCAGGCTTTGGGATATTTTGTGAATTGGGGCAATTCCGATTTTTATGATGATTCAGGCGTCTTGTATCAAAGTACCGTAGAAGAAGAACGGTTGGCGATGTACCCTTGTGGTTGGGAAACGGCAGAGTTCGTTCTTCAAAGGGATTTTAAAGTAGAGGAAGATGTGTTTAAATGGGCAAGAATAGATAATTTTATTGTTGCCGAAGGGTTTACCATATTGGAGAATTTGGATTTTTCCGATACCGAAATTTATACATTTACTATACCTTCTACGCTAGTGGAATTACGAGTAAATGCGTTGGGAAAAAATGTTAGAAGAGTGGTGTTTTTGCCGAATAGTCATTTAGAATATTTTAATATTGATATTTCGTATAATGCCACCAATGCGTTTATTGAATTGCCGGATACGGTTCGGTTTTTGGATCAATCTTCTTATTCGGGTTCTAATCAACGGTGTTTAATTCATATTTCGGAAAACAATCCATATTTGATAAGAAAAGATATGTTTGTTTTAACGAAAGATGAAGAAACGTTATGTGTGGCTTTTTATCAGGAAGATATTGTTATTCCGGAGTATGTTCGATATGTGTTTACGGGTTGTTTCAATAATTTAAAAATAAATAAAGTCGTATTTCATTCGGAATTAGAAGATGTGATGTCTTATAATGGATATCGAACGTTAAAGGGTTTGGAATATGATAATTTTATCGGTAGCGATGTTACGGAAGTGGTTGTCCCGAAAGATAGTACATTGAAGGCACCGCCGAGTATTATATCTACCAGTTGGGTAAGAAAAAATAGGAGTACGGAATTGGTATTCGGTGTCACTTTGATTCGTTTATATGGGATTATCGGAGATTATATTATCAGTAAAGATGTTAGGATCATTCCGGATTTTTTGGATTTTTATGAAACGGATATAGATACGGTTTATATTCCTTTAACGGTGGAAGAGGTGTCTATGTATGCCTTTACTATATTGGAAGTAAAAAATGTGGTTTATTTAGGAGAGTAAAATGAAAAAGGTTTTTTTGTTATTATTGGGAATGATTGGATTGGTTTCTTGTTCTTCTAAGCCGGCAAATTCTACCCATGAACATAATTATGAAGAAATTGAAGTGAAAGGAACTTGTATAGAAAGCGGATATATTCAAAAAGTTTGTTCAATGTGTCAAGATTCTTACATAATAGAATATACGGAGGCACTGGGGCATAATTTTGGGTTATGGGAAGAAGTAAAGAAAGCGAGTTGTACGGAAGAAGGAATTCGCAAAAGAACTTGTTTTCGATGTAATAAGGAACAAATTGAACCGATATCGAGTTTATCGCACAATTTCGTTATAAAAGAGGAAAAAGCCCCTACTTGTTTGACCGATGGAGAAAGGATTTGGGAATGTACCAATGACTCTACTCATTTTTATAGTGAAACGATTCCTTCTGTTGGTCATCAGATGATGAATTGGGAAGTTACAAAACAAGCAGGGTGTGGGATTCAAGGAGAAGAAAAGCGGAAATGTGGGAATTGTTCATATTTTGAAACACGGGTAATAGAAGGACATAATCATAAATATAAAGCGGAAGTTACGAAGAATCCGACTTGTGAGGAAGATGGGGAGAAACGATATGTCTGTGAATATGATTCTACTCATTTTTATACGGAAACGTTGAATAAGGTCGGTCATAATTATCGACTGATAGAAATCCAAAATCCGACTTGTAAAACCGAAGGGTATAAAAGATATCAATGTGTTAATAATCCCGAACATATTTATGATGAAATTTTAGAAAAAGTCGAACATAATTATGGTGCTTGGCAGGTAAAGATTCCTGCGACTTGTGAGGAAGGAACAGAGGAACGAAGTTGTTTGTATTGTCATGAAACGGAAACTAGAGAGGTAAGAGGACATAAATTGGTTAAGGGGAAGTGTACACTTTGCGGATATCAAATTTCTTCTGATGAAGTTTATGAAATTTTAGATTCTGTCGATATGATTTATGATGATATGCTTGGTTGTTTCAAAACGACTACGACAAATCCTTCTTCGATAGCGGTATTGGAAATAAAAATAAATGTCGATATGGAATTTATAACTAAACCGAGATGTAATATAGAAGCATCGGGGGGATTTTCTTCGGATCGATATTATGTGTTTGTCAATGATATACCCGGTTCGAATTTTCTTATTCCGACAACTGGAAGTCTACAATTTTCTATAAATTGTCATGCCGGAGATATTGTGAAGTTAGAAATTGAAAGGGGAGCTGACACTCCGGTTGAAGCATATATTGCGTTATTTTTGGAGTTTAATTATTTATAAAAAAATGATTTGGAATAAAAAAGTTTCTTTGTAATTAACCAAAAATATATTAAATTGTGATATATATAAATTGTAATTTTTAAGGAGGGAAATAAAGAAGTATGAGTAAACTTAAAATATCTGTTCTTGGAGATTCGATTTCCACATATGAAGGATTTAATCCTTCCGGATATAAGGTCTATTATAAGGACGACAAACTGTACAACAATGAAATAGAAAGCGTAGAAGATACTTGGTGGAAACAGGTTATCAATGGATTGGACGGAGAACTTTGCCTCAATAATTCATTTTCGGGAAGTATGGTTACAGGGGAATGTTTTCCCGCCGCTTGTTCTGACGAACGTTGTTCTACTCTTCACGATGAAAGTATTCCTGATTTGATTTTAATTTATATGGGGACAAACGATAGAGGGTTTACCCAACCTATTGATATAGAAAACGAGGAGTCGCAAAATAGTTTTTATGGTGCATATTTAACTATGCTTAAAAAGATTAAACGAAATTATCCTTTGACAAAAATTGTTTGTGCGACATTACCTAACGGGCGATTGCATGAAGATTTTGATATTGACTATGACCGGTTTATGCGAATGGATATTCGTTATGATGAAGCAATTAAGAAAGCGGTCAAAAAAGAAAACTGTTTGCTTGCGGATCTTGCAGGGTTCGGCGAACGGTATGAAACGCTCGATTATTGTCATCCCACAAAGCGTGGACATAAAACCATAGCTACCTTTTGGCTCAAAGAACTTAAAAAATTGTTGTAAAAATACAAAAGCAAGGTGCGGTTTTATAATAAAAGCTATACCAAAATAGGGGAAAGATTATTAAATCACCGAATTTGGTATAGCTATTTTTTGTTTTTCAAGTTGGAACTTTAAATTCAAAGATATTTTTATTATAAAATATGTTACAATTAAAATAGAATTATAAAAAGAGAGATTGAAATATGGAACGATTAAAAACGATTGGAATATGGATATTA
Organism: uncultured Anaeroplasma sp.; assembly: GCA_947592005.1. GTDB lineage: Bacteria > Bacillota_I > Bacilli_A > Acholeplasmatales > Anaeroplasmataceae > Anaeroplasma. Next base: position 3,483 of record CANQDJ010000049.1, on the reverse strand, counting down.
ATTGTAGTATGTTGTGGGGGATTTATGTTTGGACTATTTTTGTTGCCATCTATAAACATCGTGAAGGAAAGAAAGGTATATTTATCAGATTTAAAACCTACATATTATGTTGTAGGATATGGGCAATTAAAAGTATATACCGAAGATTCCGAAGAGGTTTTGGCAATGTATGTAGGAGATGAGGAGCGAAAGAGTTTTGAACATGGATTTTTTGCTCATGCGTATTCTACTATCGTTTTTGATGATTTGAAATCGTATCATTTAACTAAATTCAGCACCTATTTCGGTGTGAATGAAACCGCTAGAAATAATGGAAATACTTCTATGGAATTTATGATTTATTTTGATGATAAAAAAGTATATCAATCCGAAGTGATTCGTGGTGATTTTAATTCCGAAAAGATAGATTTGGAAATCAAAGATAGTATCAATCGAATTACATTGGTTATAGATTGTTTGGAAGGCAACGGAAATGATCATGGTGTATGGGCAGATCCTTTAATTTTTTATTCGGCAAATAAGGAGTTGAAATGATATGAGAAGGTTTTATTATTTGATTGTTTTGATTTTATTATTGGGATTGTTTGTCGGTTGTAAAAAAGAAGGAGAAAAGAAAGAACTTTTACGCAGTGATGGATATGTCGGTCAAAATATGGAGATTGTAAAGAAAGTAAATCGGACTCCCGCTAAGATAGGAAATGAAGGATTGGAAGAATATCCAGTATATAATCAAAAATTTGAAAGAGAAGATCTAAAAGAAGCGGTAATGGCGGAAAATGAAGCATTAATTGCTTCTGATACAACGTATGATTCTTTGGATCAACAAGGGAATTTATATTTAAACGGCGAAAAAACGGGTAAAAAGTTATATAAACATTCTGCAAGTATAGGGTTATATGGGGGAGATGTTTCGGATAAAGAAAAAGCAGTGGAAAAAAAGATAACCATTCAACCTAGACCGTTAGGAAATTATATTACAGGATTATATGCGGTTGCGGGAGAAGTTATTGAAATAGAGATATCCGAAGAAGATTTGGAAAAGACAGGTGGCTTTTCTATCGAAATCGGAAATGTTTCCAATAGGGGACATTATAATACGATTCCTTTAGATAGAGATTTTACTCGTATGCCGAATATTATTAATAAAATAAAAGTAAACTCCACAGTTACTTATGCCGGTAGTTTTTTTGGCGGTCCTATTTATTTGGGAGAACCTGTCAATAAGGGAAGTAGTTATACTGTTACGATTCGAGGGGCGGTTCCGTATTCTTATTTTATATTAGGACAAACCACAAAAGAAGAATTTGAACAAACAAAAGATAGTACTGCCCCTTTCTTTGATTTGGAAGTATGGGACGACGGGGTTCGTCATTCTGGTCCGAAATATGCGGTATCTTCTTATAGTTATGAACAACTATATGAAGTGGCAAGATTATGGGAAAAAATTGCGAGTATTTCTAATCGAGTACCGAGTGCTTCGGCTGATGCAGGTATTGCTATGCGATATGATACTTATGTTCCTGCAGGAGCAGCAGTGGCTTTTGTTGGGGCGAATTTTTGTGTTTTGCCGATTTCTTGGATGACGGGGTCATTGAATTACGAACAAATTATAGAATCGGGAATGTGGGGAACAATTCATGAATTTAATCACCATTATCAATCTTATGGGGCTCCGGAAGGCGGAGAAGTGTGTAATAATGCGGTCAGTTTATTGGAATATGCGTTATATACCAATATTTCTTCTAATCGAACAGAGGATAAAAATTCTTTAAAAGATTGGAATAGATTTACTAATCCGGCTGTCGCATTGGAAGAGGTTTTGAATTATGACGAGGAACAACCGAATTATACTTTGGCTCCATATGCGGTTTTGATTCATAGTTTCGGTGTGGATACATTTTTAAAGGCGATTTCTTTACAAAAGAAGTCCGCAGATGCGGATAGTTGGTATGTTGCCTTCAGCAGGGCGTCGGGATATGATTTAACGTATTTTTTCGAAACTCTTTGTAAATTTCCTTTATCGACGGAAGCCAAAGAAACTGTTCAAAACGAACAATATAAACCTTTTATTCCTGTAGCAAGTGTGTATCAAACAAAATTGGATTTTGTGGATATGAGAGAAACGGTTCGACCATTTGAAATAGGATATAAAGAAACAAAAGAGATGGACTTTTCTCAGATGATAATCGTTCCGGACGGAATGTCTTATACGGTAGATAATGTAACGGATCCGGAGAATGGAAAGATTACAAAAGAGGGTTTAAAATTTATTTATCAGCCGAATGCTTATCAATCCAAAGCGGATACGTTTGAAGTAGAGATAACGATAGATTCTAAAGTAAAAGTCGGAATTACGGTTTCTTTAAAACAAAAACCGAATTCTGTAGAAGTAACGACGTATTCGTACAGCAAAGAAAATATGTATTCGAATATAGCCGTCGCAGAAGCCAATTCTTTTGCAGGCTATGCAGATAAAAAAGAATCCATTCATTCGAATATGACTATTTTTGATCGAAAAAATCAAACCATCACGATTTTAAAGACAAAGATTCATCTACAAGATAGTGGATTTTATCGTTTTTATTTACGAGGGCGAGATAATGTGTTTTTATATGTAAGTTTTGATAAAGGCAAAACATATCATTTGGCTATGTATATTAATGGTGTACAAAATAATTTCAGTAACGATATAACGAATAGTTTTTATGATTTTGAAATTGCCAAGGCCCAAGATGTATATATAAAAGAAATCATTTTGGCTAAAACGGATATGGGTTTTGCCGAATTGGGATATAGTAAAAAATTGGGAAATGAAAGTTATTCGGCAAGTTCCATTCCGGATTCATGGATTTTAAATCCTAAGTCGAACATTGGCGAAGAAAAGTTTTGTCCGGACAATGCTTATCCTAAACTTTATACTACGACAGGGACAACGGTAGCGTATGAAAATATGAAAGTGGTAGATTCGGAGAATTTTAATCCATATAGTAAGGATTATACGTTGGAAAAGATGTTAGATGGCAATAGAAATACCTATATGCATACGAATAACGCAATAACGGAATCTAATGCTGTAACAATCGTATTGGATTTATCAAAAATCGAACAAATAAATTATTTAAAAATATTCGGTAAAAACAATAAAAACGAAAGTCATGTTCCGATTACTTTTTCCTTGTATTTCGGTAAAGAACGGAATGAATTGGAGTTTTATAAGGAATATTGTAATTTGGAAGAAGAGGATACATATATTCAGATTTTATTGGAAGAAAATATATCTGTTAGATATGTAAAATTGGTAATTTCGGATACGCAATCGCATAGATATTTGGCAATTAGTCGTATTGATATGGGAAAATGGTTTCCTTCCTCTACGTTGGTTTCTATGACAAACGATAAAGTTCAAATGACAAATGGAATAATAGAAGAATCCGATACAATAGGGAAATTCGGATATGTGGTTTGTTCAAAAAATTCTACGAT
>CANQDJ010000048.1 GCA_947592005.1 uncultured Anaeroplasma sp. | reverse complement strand
AGTAGATAATAAAGAAACGTTAAAAGATATAGTATTAGATACTTGCAAAGATTTATCAATTAAAAAATAAAACAAAAGTATCTAAAAGATTTATTTGACAGATTGCTATTAAAATTTTATAATAAACACGGGTTAAAAATGCGTATTTATACAAAAACAACCCGTTAGGAGAGTTTTTTATGATTGAAAGAAAACAGTATCTTGATAAATTAATCAGCAAAAAAGAAAATGGACTAGTCAAAATTATCACTGGAATAAGAAGATGTGGTAAGTCCTATTTAATATTTAATATTTATTATGATTATTTAAAATCAATAGGTGTCGATGATAAGCATATTATTACATTATCCTTAGATGAAAATCAAAACGCAAAATATAGAAATCCCCTTCATTTAGATGAATATATTCAAGATAAACTTCAAGATGACAAAATGCATTATGTATTTCTTGATGAAATTCAAAAAGTCAAATCTATAAAAAATCCATATTTGGAAGATGAAGAAGAAAAAATAAGCTTTGTTGACGTCTTACTTGGATTAATGAAAAAACCTAATGTTGATCTTTATGTTACAGGTAGTAATTCTAAAATGTTGTCTTCTGATATTTTAACAGAATTTAGAGGAAGAGGGGACGAAATAAGAGTAAATCCATTGTCTTATAAAGAATTTTATGATGCTTATAAAAAAGATAAACATCTTGCATGGCAGGAGTATTTTACTTATGGCGGAATGCCATTTATTATGTCATTAGAAACTCATGAGGATAAAAGAAATTATTTAACAAATTTATTTGAACAAGTGTATTTATCTGACATATTAGAAAGACATCACCTTCAAAATGATAAAAGAATTTTAGAAGATTTGTTAAATATAATTTCTTCTTCGGTTGGATCTTTAACAAACCCTACTAAGCTGTCAAATACTTTTTTATCTGTAAAACACATTAATATCAAAAATACCACGATAAGTAATTACTTAGATTATTTTATTGATGCTTTTATGATTTTTAAAGCCCAAAGATATGATATTAAAGGAAAGAAGTATATAGAAACTCCTTTAAAATATTATTTTTCAGATATTGGGCTTAGAAATGCTAGATTAAATTTTAGACAACAAGAAGAAACCCATATTATGGAAAACATCATTTATAATGAGTTGTTAATAAGAGGTTTTAGTGTTGATGTCGGAATTGTAGAATATAATTTTAAATCTTCTAAGGGAATAAGTAAAAAAACACAATTAGAGGTTGATTTTATTGCTAATAAAGGTAGCAATAGATACTATATTCAATCTGCTTTTGCTATTCCTACAGAAGATAAAAGGAAACAAGAAACTAAAGTATTTTCCCGCATTAATGATTCATTTAAAAAGATTGTTGTTGTTAAAGAAAATATTATTCCTTGGCATGATGAAAATGGCATATTGTATGTAGGTGTAGAACAGTTTTTATTAGAAGATTTTTTACGGGATTAGAATATAGAACTTTATTAAAAATTAAAGTATGCATTGTATTAAAATGGTAATTTTCTTTCAAAATGTCAAGAACCAGATTGATACAATAGTGTCAGTCTGTTTTTTATAAAGTTCAACTCTCAACGTCTATGTGGTTTTAAAGAAAAACAGGTCTTAGTAAGCACAGAAGTTGCATTTTTCTAGGGCCTGTTTTTAGCGCGTTAAATTAGGGTGGCGACGATTGGTGACGAAAGGGAATTTTAATCACTATAAACTATAACCAAGAAAGTGGACAAATTTTGAGACGGCAAACACAAAATGCGAACAAAATATTATGTAAAATTCCAAATAGTGACTAAAATGATATTAGAAATCCATTTTTGTATACGAAAAAATAGGATAACTATAATAAATTTTATGCATCGTGTTTTAAAGTAGACTTTAAAGTATACAAAAAAAGTAACTAAAAAGTAGACTTTAAAGTAACTTAAAGGTAACTTTAAAAAATGTTTTATTTAAATTTACTTAAACATAAAAGTTTTTATATGATTGTAGTACTCTTTTGCCATATTAAAAGAACTAGATTGACAATAATGGCAGTCTGTTTTTTATAGAGTTCGACTCCCAACGTTTATGTGGTTTTTGGTGCGTTAAATCAGGGTGGCGACGATAGGGGATGATAGATAGACAATTTATCAAAAAAATGTTATAATTAACTATACTTTGAAGTAAACAAAAATAAAAAAATAACTATTCAAAAGCGTTAATTGAATTAAGATTAAACTAGGTATATCTCAACTGAATTAGCATCTTTACTTGGCGTTGTTTGTGTTTCAGTTAATAGATGGGGAAAAGGGAAATAAAATTAATATATTTTTTGAGTAATTATTATTGTTATTAAAAGATAAGTAAACCAATTTCTTTTAGTAAAGCAATAACACAAGAATAGTATTTATATATTTGAATGGAGTAGTGATTTAAAGTTGGGATTACATTTGGAAAAGGCGTTAGACTATGTCTATGACGATGATTTTAAAAATGCTATTGAAGAATGCGAAATCGGAATTTTGAATAGTGATTTTGATTGTGCTTTAGAATTAGGTATTATTTACTCTGAACTCTTAGATGAAATTAATATTAAAAAAGCTATTGATTCATTTCAAATCGGAGCTGTGAATGGTCATAAAGAATGTCAAAAGGAATTAGGTGAAATCCTTTTGAATAATCAAAAATTTAAAAACTATCCGATGGCGATTAAATGGCTTTTATCTTCAGGATATTATGAGAAAAGTATAAATGTAGATGGATTGATAAAAGCAATCAAAATAATGCATAAAAACACAAATTTAAATTCTATTGAAGATCTTAAATCAACGATAGGAATCTTCAATGAGTATATTGGTTTAACAGAAAACAAAAAAATATTAACTCCAGTTTATACTTATAGAAATGATTTAGTGTGTATTTGTGGGAAATTGGTTGTAAAAGGCTCAAAAACTATATATGAATTGAATGAAAACTATAACTACTTTTTAAAGTATGAAGATAAAGAATTTTTTTATGATATTCTTAATTATTTTGGAACAAAAGAAGTTAATTTATTTCTCGAATCGTGTAATGATGTGTATGAATCAGAGAAGTATTTATTATCTTTAGACAATAAAAATTATGAATATGATATTCAGTCTAGAGGGTTAATATATTTATGGCTTGCTCGTTCATATTGGAGCGGCCTAAATAATGCAACTAAAGATATAAATTTGTCCATTAAATACTATATAAATGCTAAAAGTTCTATAGCTAATAGTGAACTTGAAAAAATAATGCTTTACTATTGCAAAGATTTAATAAGATTTGGCGACTATGATTCTATTAGAAAATATCTCAAATATATAAAATCATATAGTGACTCATCTGAAATCTGCAAATTAATTGAGGAAGAAATCTATAAATTAATTGAAGAATATGACAAAAAAATATATTTTGAGAAGATTTATTTTAATGCTTCTACAGGAGATGTTGGAGCAATGTTAGAATTGGCGAAACTTTATGAAAATGGTTCTGGAACTTCTATAGACCATAGGAAGGCATTAACAATCCATCAAGAATTGTATAAAAAGCATAAATCCAAAGAGTCCTTTGATTATATGTTTGATTATTATCGAATGAATGATAAAAAAATTGATCTAATTATTCTTTTAAAAGATGCAAAAAAATATAATCTTAGATTCAGTGCACAACAAGATGAGACATATAGATTATTACTTGCATCTTATGCGACTAATTCTTATGATTTTGTCTATACAAAAGGATTAACATCAATTGATATAGAATCAAACATTATTTATTATATGTTTGACTATTATAAAAAATGGTGGGTTGAAAACTATCCCAACAACCAATTTTATAAAGATAATTTTTTCTCTTTTATAGCGATTAAGAAAAGAAATTACAATCCTTATATAAATAAGCTCAAATTTCCTGGCTCGCTTTTTAATTTTTTTGGTTTATTCAAAGGAGACTGGATTATATGTAGTGTTCCAGGGCATGAAAAGACAACAAATATATCAAATGGGATTTCCGATATTGTTAATTTAGTTTATTTGAAGAATAACTTTATTTTAAAAAACACATTAATTCAAAGAGCATATACTGTTGATAAAAAAGCAACTGCAAGTTTTGGAAGAAGTAATGATTATCGCATTGATATAAAAAGTTTAACAATAGAATATGGATTTAATGCGGAAGGAAAGAATATAATTGTTATAGATGATATAACAACAACAGGAAGTACATTAATTGCGTGTAAAAATTTACTAATGAATGCGGGTGCAGAGCATGTGGTGCTTGCTGCATTAGGAAAGACAAAGGAGCCTGAATATGGATACTAATAGTTTAATTTTAACATTATTGCATTTAAAAGGTTGGGGACCTAAAAAAATTTATTCATATGTTTCAGCATGTTCTTTTAATTATGATAAATGTGTATCTGGCTTAGTTGCTGCTTTAAATGATGAAGAAAAAATATTATTTAAGCAAGAATTAATAAATTCTAAAATAACTCTTAAAAAGAACTATGATTTACAAATTTATGCATGTAATATTTTAGATAAATCATTTCCTAAAAAATTGTATTTATCTACAGACAAATGTGTATTTCTATATTACAAGGGAGATATTAATCTATTATTGAGAGCATCAATTTCGATTATTGGTACAAGAAAGCCAAATAAAGAGTTTATTGAAAAGGGAATAAAAGTTACTTCTTACTATGCAAAAAAAGGATATGTTATTGTTAGTGGCTTGGCATTAGGTTGCGATTCAATTGCTCACAAAACATGTGTTGAAGTTGGCGGAAAAACCATAGCAGTTTTGCCATCATCATGTGATAACATACAACCAAGTTCAAATAAAATATTGGCAGAACAAATTGTTAATTCTGGGGGGCTATTAATTTCAGAGTATAGCACAGGGACAACTATCTCTAAATTCAATTATCCACAAAGAGATAGAATTCAAAGTTTGTTAAGCACTACAATTATAATTATTCAAGCTTCAAATGAAAGTGGAACAATGATTGCTACAAAGAAAAATATAAAAGATGGAAAACTTGTATATGCAATTGAAGGCAATGATTTAAATCTTGTAAATAGATATGTTGATGTTGATTCTATAGATGAATTAGAAGAAGTTGAAAAAGAAATTAAAAAATTGGATTGACTTATTGCTATTTCGTGTGTTTTATGTGTCAATATTATAAGCATTTCGTATAATTGACTTTTCCCTTATTTTTTTGGTAGAATTTAAGGGAAAACTTTGAGGTGATTATATGAGAAATTTTAATTATTCTAAAATTAAAGATTTAAAATGGGATAGTGAGATTCTTAGCTTAATCGCTGCCATATATAAGGAAACGGGAAAGCAAGAAATGTATTTGAAACAAAGACCAAAAGAATTAGAAAAGTTAGTTGAAATTGCCAAAATACAAAGTACAGAAGCATCAAATGCAATTGAAGGCATTGTCACTACAAATACAAGAATCAAACAGTTAGTTGAAGATAAAATCACACCAAGGAATAGATATGAACAAGAAATTGTCGGATATCGGGATGTCCTTTCAATTATACATGAAAGTTTTGATGCTATTCCGATTACAGTAAATTATATACTTCAACTCCATAAAATTTTATATGGTCATCTTAATAATCCCATGGCTGGGCGAACAAAAAGTGTTCAAAATTATATTAGTGCCACTTATCCTGACGGTAGGGTTGAAGTATTATTCACACCTTTGGATCCATTTGAAACACCAACAGCACTAGAAAGCATTTGTAATGAATACAATAGAATTATAGGAAATATGGAAGTTGAACCATTGATAGCGATACCTATTTTTATTCATGATTTCTTATGTATTCATCCATTTAATGATGGAAATGGAAGAATGAGTAGATTATTAACAACGCTACTTCTATATCGTAGTGGCTTTTATGTGGTAAGTATATATCACTAGAAACAAAAATAGCCAAAAACAAGGATTTGTATTATCATTCTTTGCATCAATCGCAATTTGGTTGGCATGAAGAAAAAGAAGATGTAACTTTTTTATCAAATATTTACTTGGAACAATCTTGTCGGCCTATAGAGATTTTGATGAGAGATTTGCTTTTGTGGAAACAAAACTGCCTGCATTAGAAATGGTAAGACGTGCATCGATGAATAAAATTGGTCGATTTAAAAAACAAGATATTAGAGAACAATGTCCTTCTCTTAGTATAAGTAGTATTGAAGGTTCTTTAAAGAAACTTATAGAGTTAGGTGAACTGAAAAGAGAGGGGAGTGGAAAATCTACTTGTTATTATAGGTTAAAATGAAAATCTAATTTATTGGTTTTTGTTTATTTGTAGAATTTTAAATTGGTGGCTATGAAACCTTACTTTTAAAAAGAAAGGGTTCATAGCCCTTTTTATATACCTAGAAATTAAAATATATTCTTTTTTCTTATGAAAATGAATGAAAACGATATAAATTTCATTTTTTTTTAAAATTTTACCTTTTTCTTACTATTTATTATATAAGGGGGAAAAATATGAGATGGAAAAGAAAAGAAATTATAATTGTTGTAGGTATTCTTTTGTTGACGATTTTATTGGTATTTTTAGATAGAATAAAGAAATCAAAAGAAAAAGAAGAAATCGGGGAAGAACCGATTATAGAAGTCGTACAAGGTTCCAAAAGCCCATATATTACGATTACAGTAACGGGGGAATTACTTGTCGATGAATTGAAATTAAAGATTCCGGTGGGATATTCGTATGGAGATATTTTAAAGTATATCCAAAAATATTCCAATGATTACAGTGTTTTACAACCATCATTACAGACTCGTTTCTACAAAGATACTACGATTCAAATTGCTTCCGTTGATACCTATCGAGAGATTAAAGATACTTCTTATGGAGTTATTTCGATTCATACAGCGACAAAAGAAGAATTGATTTCTTTATATGGAATCGGCGAAAAAAGGGCAATGAAGATTATAGAGTATCGAAAAACGAAACGGATTGAAAGTTTTGCCGAATTGAAAAAAATATTGGGAGTGTCTGATGAAATCATACAACGAATTCAAGAACAAGCCATTTTATAATGAATGGGGTTGGATCGCATTGGGAGCGGTTTTATCTGCCTTTATTTTAAAATATCAATGGATATGGATTATTTTGTTGATTTATAGTTTATTGGTGTATCGTAAATTAGGGAAAAAGATTGTTTTTTTATTGTTTTTCTTTTATGCCGGAAGAAGTTTTTTATTTTGGATTCCTATACCTGAATCGGCAGAAAATGTAATTTGCAGAGTAGAAGAACCACTTTCCGACGGATATAGTATTTGGTATAAAGGAAATAAGATTTTGATTCAAGATAAGAATCATTCTTTTATGCCGGGAGATTATATACGAATCAGTTTTGAAAAAACAGGAATTTCAGCTAAATCGTATGAAACGGATTTTGATTATAAAACATATATTTTATCCAATGGCATTCGTTTTACCGCTAAAGGAAATGATATAGAATTTATTCGAAGTGGTTTTTCTTTAAAACGAATCAAAGTCAATAGTTTAAATATATTGGAAAGTAAATTAAAACCGGAAACTTTTGCGTATGTAAAAACGATGGTTTTTGCGGAGAATGAATTAGAAGATACTGTAAACGATGGATTTTCCGCATTGGGATTATCGCATATATTGGCTATCAGTGGAATGCATATTATGTTATTATTTCAAGCGATTGGGTTTTTGATATGGAAAGTGTTTCATTCTTATAGGAGTTTTATACCTTTATTTATTTTAAGTATTTATGTTTTGGTAATCGGATATCCACCTGCCGCTACTCGGGCGTTATTGTTTTTATTTCTTCAATCATGGAATAAACAGTTTGTAAACCCGTATTCTTCGTTGAATTTATGGTTTATTTGTTTGACGATTATGATTGTTTTGTTTCCGTATTTGATATTTCATTCGGGATTCCAATTAAGTTTTATGGCGAGTTTGATATTGATATTTATTCCAAAAGTTTTTTCGTTTAAAAATCGAATTGCCCGATTATATTGTACTTATTTTCTTTTGTTTGGAGGAACGCTTCCTATCGTTTCTGGATTTTATCCGTATGTTTCTTTTTTGGCTTTGTTGTTGTCACCGGTTTTAACAGCTGTTTTGTCTTTTGTTCTTGTACCAATATGCTATATTCTTGTTCTTTTTCCTTTTACGGATATGATTTTTCAATATATCTTTTTAGGATTGAATATGTATATAACGACCATTTCAAAGTTTTCTTTTGGAATTAGTATTCCTGTTTTTATAGATTGGCAAAAAGGGATTTATTATTTATTTTATGGTTTATTGTGTATAAGTTTGATTTATAAAAAATCTAGAAGATATACTGGATTTTGTTTCGGTATAGCGGTTTTGTTGCTTACGCAATTTCGATATTTGAGAGTAAGTAATCGTATTACTTTTATTGATGTGGGGCAAGGGGATAGTGCCTTAATTGAATTGGCATACAGTAAAAAAATTATGTTGATTGACGCTTTTCACTGTTTTGATTTTTTGGAGTCGACGGGAATTGATAAAATAGATTATTTGGTATTGACACATTCCGACGCGGATCATATAGAAGATGCTGAGAAAATCATTCGCCGATTTAAGGTAAAACATATCCTTGTTTCGGCTTTTGATGAAGGTTTTGAAAATTGGGAATGCACAAGAGTAACCAATCGAAATCATTTTTATTTGGGAGATATTTTGGTTGATGTTTTGGCACCGATAAATCGGTATTCTGATAAGAATTCCAATTCGTTGGTTTTACAATTTAATATAGATGGTGTTGTGTTTTTATTTTGTGGGGATATGACAGTTCAAGAGGAAGAAGATGTAGTAAATCTATATGGAAATCGGTTGAAGTCGACTGTTTTGAAAGTGGGACATCATGGATCGGATACTTCTTCGAGTATTGCGTTTTTAAATGCCGTTGATCCAAAAGTTTCCGTTATTTCGGTCGGGTGGAATTATTATGGATTGCCTAAGCCACAAATAGTGGAACGGCTAAATTCTTATTCTCGGGTATTACAGACGAAAGATTGTGGGAATATTGTGATTGATGTTTATAAGGAAAATCGGAAAGTGAAACCTTATCGTTACAAATCTTTTAAAATATGATACAATAAAAAAAGGGGCGTGGTAATGTGACTATTTTTAAGTGGGAAAATCATTCGAATTGCTTACAAGGAGCTTTTTTTAAAGATGAAGAATTCGGGAAATATTTTATAACGGAAAAAACGAATGTTCGGATTGAACTTTCCGAAAGAGTGAATTTGGAAACGGAAGGACAAAATGTTTCTATTACTATGGATCCAAAAGGAAATTGTTCTTTTCATATTACCAATATAGGAAATAAAATAATGTATGTTTTCGCTTTAGAAGAGTCTTTTGTTTTAAATGGAGATTGGATTACATTAGATGACATTGGGTTAAATAGTACGTTTCCGCTGTTTAACGGGGCAGATGTGTTAGAGGCTTTGGCAGGGATTTGTTGTTTGCCGAATGGGAATTTTATATGTGGGAATGTACAGGATTATATTACGGCGATTGAACAAATTTGTAAGAAATATCCCAATAAGGAATATTTTTTCAGAGGACATTATTATTATAAGTATGCCTTAGTTCCTTCTTTATATCGTAAAAAACAATATTTTGATAATGAGAATTTTATGTATATGGATTTTAAAACACAGTTTTATAATGAATTATCCAATAAAAAATATATTGAAATTTTAACAACTATGCAACATTATAAAATGCCGACACGATTGTTGGATACAACGTCTAATCCTTTAGTGGCTTTATATATGGCTTGTGATAAACCGAATAATTATAAGAGTATGAATTATGGTATCGGTGAAGTTATTATGATGAAAGAAGATAGTAAAAATGTCAAATATTCCGATAGTAACGCAACGACTTTGTTGTCTTGTCTTGCGGTACTGGAAACCGATTATAAACAGGAATTGTATGAGAAAATAATGGAATCTTTGGATAAAAATGATCCAAGTATTTATCGAAATTCTTTAGCATATCGCCGTTTTGTTGCCGAAGTAAATAATGAATTACCGGTTTTCGATGAAAGTTTTTTTACTCCTGAGGTTTTATTGAAACCACGCCATGTTAAAGTGGGAATGATTAATGAAAGAATCATAGCTCAAAGCGGAAATTTTATTTTGTTTGGGTTGTGTAATTATCAAACAGGAGAATATGTTAAGTTGGATACAGTTACGAAAGAAAGGATTTTTATTGTACATCGGGATTATATTTTAAAGCAATTAGAGATGTTGAATATCAATGCCGGAACGATGTATCCGGATAAGGATCATCATTCCGTGGCTATAATAAAAAGTTATGAATGATTTTTATCTTTTCAAATTGAGAAAAAGGGTATATAATAATTTTGTATACGAGGAGCCAACTATAAATAAATCAAGAGATTTTTAATAAAAAAATTGAAATATTTATTTATAAGAATTAAAG
>CANQDJ010000047.1 GCA_947592005.1 uncultured Anaeroplasma sp. | reverse complement strand
GAAATATTTATCCACTGTATAACTCTAGGTAAAAAGAAAAGACTGTTAACATTTTTAGTTTGTCAACAGTCTGAGATGACCACTTGAAAAAGTAGTCATACTTCTGTTCATTGAGTTCCTTCAAAATGATGAAAAGGACTAGCTCCAACTAGTCCTTTTCCTTTTTACTTCTGTTCATCTGTGCTCCAGACATCTATATTATATGATATTTGGTTCCATTTATCAATACTTTTTATAATTTTTATTATATGAAATGACTATGTTTTTTTCTTACAAACTCTTTTCTCTATAATTTCTTCTGCACAATCTAACCCGTCTTTTATTGCCAAAACAACCAAAGATTGCCCATTTTTCATATCTCCACATACAGAAATATGATCTGCATATCTATGTCCTTTTGTAGAAACAATAAAGGAATCGTCTTTCATACCATATCGTCTTAAATCTTCCTTCTTCGTTCCCAAAAAGCCCATAGCCAAAAGAATCACATCACAAACAATATCTTCTTCCGTATTCGGAATATCCCGAAAAACCATCTTTCCGTTTTCGATTACCGATTCTACTTTTTTTATCCGTACTCCTTCTACCTTATCTTTTCCATAAATACGACAAATCGTCGTTTGATACTTACGAATATCCTTATGTAGAACTATATTGGCTTCTTCTACCCCGTAATCCGTCTTTTTTTGATTCGGATAGTACGGCCATTCCTTTGTTGGTTTAATTGGAGGTTCTTTTGTTATTTCCAACTCGATAATATCTTTTGCCTGCATACGTACTGCCGTTGCACAACAATCATTCGCCGTATCGCCCCCACCGACAATCACCACTCGTTTATCTTTTAAATCATAAGTAAAATTCCGTTTCAATAAATAGTCTTCCGTCGTCATAGATAAAAAATCCACTGCGTAATATATTCCTTCTAGGCTATCCTTCTCAAGATTCAACCCTCTCGGTAAAGAAGTTCCGCAGGCAAAAACTATTTCATCATATTTTTCCTTTATCTCTTCGATGGATATATCATATCCAATCTTGATATTACCGATAAATTTTATTCCTTCTTCTTCCAATAACCGAATTCTCCGTTCCACGATTGACTTATCCAACTTCATATTCGGGATTCCATACATCAATAAACCACCGAATCTACGATTTTTTTCATATACTGTTACCGAAAATCCAGCCTCATTCAATCGTTTCGCACAGGCAAGTCCCGCAGGTCCCGAACCAATCACACACGCTTTTAATCCGTTTCTTTCTTTGATTACTTTCGGTTGAATCCAATTTTTCGCAAAGGCCAACTCCGCCAAATATAACTCATTCGAACGTACACCTACTGCTTCATCATGT
Source organism: uncultured Anaeroplasma sp. (assembly GCA_947592005.1). Classification (GTDB taxonomy): domain Bacteria; phylum Bacillota_I; class Bacilli_A; order Acholeplasmatales; family Anaeroplasmataceae; genus Anaeroplasma. Next base: position 9,475 of record CANQDJ010000047.1, on the reverse strand, counting down.
ATAGAACAACAACATACTGCTTCACAAAGTGCAGGACAAACACTACCCGTAAACTCAGGAAACGGTGCCGTTTTTTCCAATCTTCTATATGCTTCTTCTTCTAAACCCAAATAAAGAAGATGATTCCATTCTGGAATCCAATTCGCCAATGGGCAACCGACATTCTTTCCGTCTATCTTCATAGCGGATTGACAAAACGGAACTCCGCAATTCATACATCTTGCCGCCTGTTGTCGTTGAATATCTTTCGGTAAAGAGGTATGAAAATCCGCAAAACTTTTAATTCTTTCTTCCACAGGTAATTCAATCCTGTTTTTTCTTTCATATTCCATAAATCCTGTCGGCTTTCCCATTATTTCACCTCCATTGCCCGATGAAATGCCTCTAAAAGAGGATCTTTAGCCCGTTGGGCTTTTGCTTCGGCAATATATTGCATCATTTTCGCATAATCATTTGGTAGTACCTTAAAGAAATCCGCAAGTGGAACTTCTTTTAAAACATATTTGACAAAAGACGAATTCGTATAAGAAATATGTTTTTTCATTAAATTTCGAATTATCTTCTCGTCTTCTTTCGTCAAATCACATATAGAAACCAATTCCTTATTGACATTATCCATATTCTTTCTTCCATAAACATACGCTATTCCGCCTGACATACCTGCGGCAAAATTTCTACCAATGTTTCCCAAAATCAAAACCGTTCCGCCCGTCATATATTCACAGCCATGCTGTCCACAGCCCAAAGCCACAACCGTCGCACCAGAATTTCTTACGGCAAATCGTTCTCCTGCAATTCCTTCCAAATAACATTCTCCGCTTGTTGCCCCATATAACGCCACATTACCGCATATAATATTTTCCTTTGCCGAAAACTCCGCTTCTTTCGCAGGACATACCGCTATTTTACCACCGCATAATCCTTTTCCCAAATAATCATTGGCATCACCTTCTACTGTAATGGTAATCCCATTTGTAAGAAACGCCCCGAATGAATTTCCCGCATTTCCTACTGCTTGAATAACAATCGTATCCTCCTTTAATCCGGTTTCTTTATACAACTTCGTAATCTCATTTGATACAATCGTTCCCAATGTTCGATTTACATTCGAAATCTCCAAATTCATTTTCTTCGGTTGACCGCATAAAATCGCTTCTTGACACAACGGTAATAAAACTCGGTAATCTAACGTTGTTTCCAAACAATGTGGTTTATACGCCTTAAAATGATTATCTTCTCGATTCATTACTTTCGTTTGGAACAATAACTTCGACGGATCGATTCGTTTCTTAAATTCTTCTTTCAACCGAATCATTTCGGTATGTCCGACCATATCATCTATCGTTTTAAATCCCAACATCGCCATATATTCTCGCAATTCCATAGCGACAAATCGCATAAAATTCATAACATATTCCGGTTTTCCCGCAAATCGTTTCCGTAACGTTTCATCTTGGGTGGCAATTCCCATAGGACAAGTATTCAAATTACAAACTCGCATCATTATACAACCCATCGCAATCAAAGGTCCTGTGGCAAAACCAAATTCTTCCGCACCCAAACATATCGCTACCGCAAGATCTTTTCCCGTCAATAATTTCCCATCGACTTCCAAACGGATTCGATCTCTTAAATGATTCATAACCAACGTTTGATGTGCTTCAGCGATTCCGACTTCCCAAGGAATTCCCGCATTGGCAATTGACGTTCTCGGAGAAGCCCCCGTTCCACCATCGTATCCCGAAATCAAAATCGTATTGGCTCCAGCCTTTACCACACCTGCCGCTATCGTTCCGACACCCGATTCACTAACCAATTTCACCGAAATTCGAGCCTCTCGATTCGCATTCTTCAAATCATAAATCAACTGTGCCAAATCTTCGATTGAATAAATATCGTGATGAGGCGGAGGAGAAATCAAAGATACTCCCGGAGTGGAATGCCTTGCTTTGGCAATCCAAGGATAAACTTTCGTTCCCGGAAGTTGACCGCCTTCTCCCGGTTTCGCTCCTTGAGCCATCTTAATTTGAATTTCTTTGGCATTGGTCAAATACTCTATCGTTACCCCGAATCTTCCTGAGGCAACTTGTTTGATTGCAGAACAGCGATTATCGCCATTTTTATCTTTTATATATCTTTGCCGTTCTTCCCCACCCTCACCGGTGTTGGATTTAGCCTGTAATCGATTCATGGCAATCGCCATACATTCATGGGCTTCTTTGGATATAGAACCATATGACATAGCCCCCGTTTTAAACCGTTTTACAATCTCTTCTACCGGTTCGACTTCTTCAATAGAAATCGGGTGAGAAAAATCAAATTCAAACGTATCTCGAATATTGATTTTCTTTTTCGCCAAACTTTCACTGAATTTTTTATATTCTCGATAATCTCCCGTTTTACAAGCGGATTGCAGATAAAAAATCGTCAACGGATCATACAAATGATCTTGTTCGTTTTTCCGATAGCCATGATATCCTACCATTTCCAAAACTTTATCCGCATTGCTTTCCGCTTTTTCATACAATTTCAACGCATTGGCTTCGATTTCTGCCAATCCATATCCCCCAATACAAGTTGGTGTATCGGTAAAATATTCCCTAATAAATTCTTCATTCAACCCTATCGCTTCAAATATTTGAGCACCATTATAGGATTGAATCGTTGAAATACCCATTTTTGAAATAATCTTGATAATTCCTTTTGTTACTCCGATAATATAATTTTTAACCGCTTCTTCTTTCGAACATGAAATATATCCTCTGGATTGATATTCTTTTATCGTTTCATATACCAAATACGGATATACAGCAGTAACACCATATCCAATCAAACAAGCAAAATGATGAATTTCTCTCGGCTCGGCACTTTCCAAAACAATAGAAATATGTGTCCGTTTCGATACCCTAGTCAAATACTGATGTACTCCCGATACCGCCAACAAAGATGGTATAGCAAGTCCGGTTTTTCGATCCGATAAAATCAAAACCGTCGCTCCCGCATCAATCTTGGATTCGCATTCCTTAAAGATCCGATACAGTGCCTGTTCCATCGATTCTTTTTTATAATCATAACAAATCGATACCGTTTCCACCTTAAATCCCTTTTGATGATTCAACATTTTAATCTTAAAGAATTCTTCCATTGTCAAAATAGGAGTATCTAATCGTACCCGATTCGCATTCTTCTCCGTCGGATTCAACAAATTTCCCTCTCTACCCAAATATACGGCGGAAGACATAACAATATCTTCCCTTATCGCATCGATCGGCGGATTTGTTACCTGAGCGAATCTTTGTTTAAAAAATTGAAACAAATTAAACTCTTTTTCCATTAAAACCGCCAAAGGAATATCATTTCCCATCGCTACCAATTTCTCTGCCTTATTTTGAGCCAAAGGTAAAATTCCTTCCATCAACTCGTCATAGGTATATCCATTCGCATACTGTAAAAAATGAATATCTCCCGTAAACTCCTCCATTTGTGGAGTAGGTAAATCCTTTAAATGAATAATATTCTTTACCCACTTTCGATATGGTTGTTTCAACGAATACAAGGCTTTTATCTCATCATTCGCTATAATTCTACCTTTTTCCGTATCCACCAACAACAATTTTCCTGGTTCTAATCTCTTTTTTTCCAATATATTTTTCTCTTCAATCGGTAAAGAACCTGTTTCAGAAAACAAAACCAAATAATCGTCCTTCGTAACATAATACCGAGAAGGTCTTAACCCATTTCTATCCAAAGAAGCACCCAATTTCGTTCCGTCGGTAAAAATGATAGACGCAGGTCCGTCCCAAGGCTCAAAGAAAGTAGAATGGAATTCATAAAACGCCCTTAAATCTTCCTTCATTTTTTCATCTTTTAACCAAGGTTCCGGAATCATCATCATAATACTTTCTTCCAATGTTCTTCCGTTTAAATATAAAAACTCCAATAAATTATCAAACATCGCCGAATCGGAAGATTCTTTTGGAATAACCGGAATTACCTTCTTTAAATCTTCTTTAAAAACATCAGATTCAAACAAACCTTCTCTTGCTCGAACCGAATTCACATTTCCTCTTATCGTATTAATTTCTCCGTTATGACATATAAATCGATTTGGGTGAGCCCGTTCCCAAGAAGGAAACGTATTCGTCGAAAAACGAGAATGCACCAAAGCAATTGCGGTTTCTACTTTCGTATCTTTCAAATCCAAATAAAAATCCCGAACTTGTGTAGAAACCAACATTCCTTTATACACTACCGTCTTCGAAGAAAAACTGCAAAAATAAAAAGATAATTTTGTTTCCAATCCCTTCTTTTCGGCAACTCTTCTGGCAATATACAACTTTCTTTCAAAAGCGATTCCTCGCACGATATTATTCGGCCTTTCTACAAATAATTGAGCGATGTACGGCATCGCTTTCAATGCCGTTATTCCGATTCCATATGTATCACAAGGAACCCGTCGGATTCCCAAAATAGCCAATCCCTCTTCCGTCAAAGCCGTTTCGATACAATCCAATTCCTTCTTACGAATCTCTTCATTTTGCGATAAAAACAGTTGAGCGACACCATAATCCTGTTCCGCCGGTAAAACAAATCCCAAATTCTCCCCCCGAAAGAATTTATCCGGAATTTGAAATAAAATTCCCGCACCATCTCCGGAATTGTTTTCCGCTCCTGTTCCACCTCTATGTTCCAAGTGAATTAAAATATTCAACGCATCTTTAATTGTTTTATGCGTTTTGATTCCCTTTATTTGAGCAATCGCTCCAATTCCACAAGAATCATGTTCATATTTCGGATCATATAATCCTTGTTTTGGATACATACCTACCACTCTCCTCGAATAAAAAACAATATTTATTTTATTTTATCATAATATATTCGTAATATCACTATTTAACAAAATAAAAAACGTTTGTTAAACGTTTTCATAAAAATATAAGGCAAAAACGACAATCGTTTCTGCCTTATATCTACCTTTTATAATGTTTCTTTATCGTTTCTGCTACTTCTTTACAAACTTCTTCTCCAACCAAATTTCCCGTATTCATAACAAACGTTCCGCCCCATTCGGCCTCATCTTTATATTTCGGACATAAATGAAAATGTAGATGCCCTAGCGTATCTCCATACGCACCATAATTGATTCGATCGGGGTGATAAGCGGATTGAATCGCTTTGGCAACATCGCTGACATCTTTCATAAACGCATTTCTCTCCGCATCGGATAAATCTTGAATTTCTGCCACATGATCCTTCTTGTAGGCAACAATCATTCTCCCTCTATGCGTTTGATCTTTAAAAACAATAACCTCCGAAGTTTCTGTTTCAAACGCCAAATACCCGAATTTTGCTAACGGTTCCCCATAATTACAATATGGACAATTTTCTTTTTTCATATTTTTTCCTCCTACTTTCTTTTATTATATCAAATTATCTATATAGATACAATCTTCTTCATCAAACCCATACTTCTATCGCCAAAGAATTACCAAAAATTCGATATTTCATTCTAATCTTCCGTTGATAAAATAGCCAAAAATGCTTCTTGTGGTACAGATACATTTCCAATCTGTTTCATTTTCTTCTTTCCTTCTTTTTGTTTTTCCAGCAACTTCTTCTTTCTTGAAATATCTCCACCATAACATTTTGCTAAAACATCTTTCCGCATCGCTTTAATATCACTTCTGGCAATTACTTTATGATTGATAACCGCTTGGACCGGAATTTCAAATAATTGGCGGGGAATAATATCCTTTAATTTCTCTACCAACACTTTTCCCCGATTATACGCAAAATCCTTATGCACAATCGTCGATAATGCATCAACCACATCACCATTTAACATAATATCCATTCGTACCAACTTAGAGGCTTCATATTCTCCTAATTCATAATCAAAAGAAGCATATCCTTTAGTATAACTTTTCAACTTATCGAAAAAATCATATACGATTTCCAATAGTGGTATAGAATAATGAATAACCGCTCTTGTCTGTTCGATATACTGCATATCCAAAAACGTTCCTCTTTTTTTCTGGCATAAATCCATCACCGCACCGATATATTCTCCCGGTGTCATAATCGTCGCTTTGACAAAAGGTTCTTCAATTCTCGAAATTACTTGCGTATCTGGTAATTGGGAAGGATTATCGATTTCTACCATGCTTCCGTTTGTCAAATAAACGTGGTAAGAAACTGACGGAGATGTCGCAATCAATTCAATATTGAATTCTCTTGAAATTCGCTCTTTGATAATATCCATATGAAGCAAACCCAAAAATCCCGTTCGAAACCCAAAACCGAGTGCTTGTGAAGTTTCCGGTTCGAAAACCAAAGAAGCGTCCGATAATTTCAACTTTTCCAACGCATCTTTCAAATCCTGATACTGTTTTGAATCAATCGGATATAATCCGCAAAACACCATAGGATTTAATCTTCTATATCCTTCCAATGGTGTATCAGAAGGAAATTCCAATGTAGTCAACGTATCTCCGACGTGTACGCAATTAATGTCCTTAATCGAAGCGGTAATATATCCCACATCTCCTGCCATTAAATACTCTCTTTCTACTTCTTTTGGCGTTCTCACTCCCAATTCCACTACCGGATAAGATGCCCCTGTAGCCATCAATAAAATTGTATCGCCTTTACGGATAATTCCTTGTTTGACACAAACCAAAATAATAACGCCTCGATAAGAATCAAAAGCACTATCGAAAATCAATGCCTGTGCCGGAGCGTTGATTTCTCCGCTTGGAGAGGGAATATCGGTAACGATTTTTTCCAAAATATCTCTTACTCCCACTCCCGTCTTTGCCGAAGCCAAAACGGCTTCATCAGCCGGTAATCCTATAACATCTTCTATTTCCTGTTTCGTTCGATTCACATCGGCAGATGCCAAATCTATCTTATTGATTAATGGTAAAATCTCCAAATTATTATCCAAAGCCAAATATACATTCGCAAGCGTTTGTGCCTCCACACCCTGTGTCGCATCGACAACCAAAATCGCCCCTTCACATGCTGCCAAAGACCGAGAAACTTCATATGTAAAATCCACATGACCGGGAGTATCAATCAAATGAAATTCGTATTCGATTCCGTTTAAAGCCTTATATTTTAAGGCAACGGCATTCAACTTTATCGTTATACCCCGTTCTCTTTCCAATTCCATAGAATCCAACATCTGATCCTGCATCAACCTCTGTTCTACCGAATCACATATCTCCAAAATTCGATCGGCAAGCGTCGATTTCCCATGATCGATATGAGCGATAATACAAAAATTACGTATCATCTTTTGTCTTTGTTTCATTTTCTCTATATCGTTCATATCCTCACTTCCGTTTCTTCATTCATTGTATCAAATTATCCTTATTTTTTCAAGAAAAAAGGAATATCCCCATTATAGAACTATACTCTAATTCTTTCATAAGCGTTTTTCAAAAATAAAAAAGAGGAAAATCCTCTTTTTATGTAGTCTATAAGCCATGTTCTGTACCTAAAAGGCGGTAACTATCTATCTATGATTTCTCATTCCCTCTCTTTTTCTTATTCAAAGATTGGAACTCCCCTACCATAATTTGGGTTTCTAACTTGCGGGGTTTACCTCGTTTCATTCTTTCATTTCTAAAAGAATCGTTTCTGTGGCACTTTATGAAATACACCATATCAATGACTTAGGTTTCTTTCGCCGTAATTCTTTCGAATCCCTAACCTTATTTTTTCGATTAGCACAAACACTACAATCCTCACAGATTGTGTTAGCATGGACTTTCCTAACAATATCTTGCTCAGTTACCCGACTACTAATCCTATTATAACAAATTTAAACGATAATTCAAGAATAAAAAAATGTGCGATTTGCACATTTTTTATTCCTATTGCGGAGTATCCTCACGACGCTTAGCCGCATCATGTAAAGCATCTTTTCTTGACAAATCTATTTGTCCTTTTTCATTGACACCAATACATTTAACTATAATTTCATCATTCAAAGAAACAACATCTTCTGGTTTATCAACCCGTTCCAAAGCCAATTTGGAAATATGACATAACCCTTCTGTACCTTCCCATAACTCTACAAATACACCATATTTTTCAATTCGAGTTACCTTACCGGTATATACCTTACCGACTTCGGCCTCCCGAATGGAATTTATAATGTAATCCAAACAAGCCTTCGCAGTAGCCATATCCGAATGCATAACAAACAATCTACCATCTTGTTCCAAATCAATCTTAACATTATCAAACTTCTCAATCGTCGCATTGATGGTCTTTCCACCTGCACCGATAACATCTTTAATCTTATCCGGATTGATTTTAGCAGTAACAACTTTCGGAGCATACTTTGATAATTCCGGACGTACTTCCGCAATCGTCGTAGCCATATGATCCAAAATCTCCATTCTACCCTTTTTGGCTTGTTCCAACGCTTCTTTTAATATTTGATATGTAATTCCTTTAATCTTTATATCCATTTGTAAAGCGGTAATTCCTTCTCTTGTTCCCGCAACTTTGAAATCCATATCTCCCAAATGATCTTCCATTCCTTGAATATCCGTCAAAATCGTATAGTGTTCTTCGTCGGTCATAATCAATCCCATCGCAATACCGGCAACAGGGGCTTTAATCGGTACACCCGCAGCCATTAATGCCAACGTTCCGGAACATATTGTCGCTTGCGAAGAGGAACCATTGGATTCCAGAATTTCCGATACCACACGAATAGTATATGGAAATTCTTCTTCTGAAGGAATGACATAAGATAACGCTCTTTCTCCCAAAGCACCATGTCCGATTTCTCTCCGTCCCGGTGCTCCGTAACGTCCTGTTTCTCCAACAGAGAATTGAGGGAAATTATAATGTAACATAAAGCGTTTATTGGATTCAACACCCAATCCGTCAATAATTTGACTATCGATCAAAGAACCCAAAGTTACCGTACCCAAACTTTGAGTCTGTCCACGAGTAAACAAGGCAGAGCCATGAACTCTCGGCAAAACATCTACTCGTGAAGACAATGGTCGTATTTCGTCCAACTTTCTTCCGTCGGGACGGATTTTGTCTACCGCAATCATTCTTCTTACTTCCCCATGAAGAATTTCATCTAGCGTATATTGAACGTGTTTCAAATATTCTTGTTTGGCTTCGGTATCAATAACTTGAATACCACCTACTTCTTTAATAAATACCTTTTCATCAAAGTGGGCAATCGTTTCCTCATTAACGGCATCGATTGCGGCATAGCGTTCCAATTTATCTTCAATCCGAATCGCTTGAATCAATTTTTCTTCCGCAAATGCCTTTACTTCTTTTTCAATCTCCTTATCCAATTCAAATAATTCAATTTTATATTTTTCTTTTCCACATTCTTTTACGATTTCATTCTCAAATTCACATAACCGTTGAATCTCGGCATGGCCAAACTTCAAGGCTTCCCACATATCCTCCTCAGATACAAAGCGAGCCC
>CANQDJ010000046.1 GCA_947592005.1 uncultured Anaeroplasma sp. | reverse complement strand
TGTACTCATAACTATAAATTAAACCTTAAAGAAGGAGATTGTATAATCTTAAGTACAATTTGATTATACTAGGATTAAATAATGAAATTAAAGGATTGGTTAGATAGTTGGTTAAATAAATTTCAAAAAACAACAATCAAATATAGAACGTATTTAAAATATACATATATTATCAATAAGCATATTAATCCTATTTTAGGAGAGTATGAATTGGAAGATTTAACTGGAAATGTTTTGCAGGAATTTATTCTTTTTAAGTTGAATAATGGTAATTTGATTACGAAGGATAAATTATCGGATAATAGTGTTATTTCTATTGTTTCATTGTTGAAACAAGCATTAAGGCGAGCAGTATGTTTAGGGGTGTCTGCCGTAGAATATACATCGCATATAAAAATGCCTACTATTCAAGAAAAAGAAGTAACAGCATTTAATCGTTTGGAACAACAAAAATTGGAAAGGTATTGTTTATCCGCAAAGAAAAATTATATTGGAATTATCATATGTTTATATACGGGAATACGGTTGGGAGAATTACTTGCTTTAACGTGGAATGATATTGATTTTGATAAAAGAGTATTAACAATAAATAAGACGGCATATACCATAACAAAAAATGGGAAAAATGAAGTGTATATCGATAAGCCCAAAACCAAACAAGCCAATAGGGTAATTCCTTTACCGAAACAATTAATAGGTGTTTTAAGAAGATATAAAAAAGAATCTATTTCCAACTATATTATTTCTACAAGATATGGGAATATAGTTCAAAATAGATCGTATCAAAAAACGTTTAAAAGTATTTTAAAGAAGTGTGAAATTCCATATAAAAATTTTCATTCATTAAGGCATACTTTTGCCACTAGGGCAATAGAACTCGGAATGGATATTAAAACTTTATCGGAAATACTGGGGCATAAAAATTCAATGATTACATTGAATAGATATTCTCATTCCTTATTGGAACATAAATTTGAATTTATGAATAAGATTGGGAAATTGTTGGAAACGACATATTTAATTTAAGAAATAAATATGAGTTATAAGTATGGTTGCATAAAGGGTCCATATAACGTAAGGGAATAAAAGAAATCCTTCTTTTTTGTTTTTGGTAAATGTTTGAATGAAAATAAATAATCCCGTAAGAAAGGATAAAAAGGTTACCGCAAAAGACAAAAATAATTTATGATCGATAAAGAATACTCGATTAAAGAAAAAACTTATAGAAAAGTTCATAAGAAATAAAAATAATTGATCTCTTGCCAAAGTATAATTTCTAAGTTTAATTGCCAAATATAATGCATATATGATGTATAGTATTCCCCATACGACTCCAAATACGATAGCCGAAGGAGCATAGGAAGGTTTTTTAAGAGAATTGTAGTATTCTTTGTTTACAGGGAATAATATTGTTGGTAAGAAATATAATCCGATAAAGAGAAGAAATAGAAGTACAGCGGGAAGTATTTTTTTTATTTTTTGCAAATCCAATCACCTAGTAATAGTCTATTCTAAAAATAATAATCCATTCCAAAATAATAAAAAAAGCCGATTTTTTCTAAAAAAAGAAGTAAACTATTTAGAGAATTGGCTTTTTTTTATTGAAATAGTGTATAAATCATGTTATGATTTATTGCTGAAAAAGGGTAAATTTTCGTCTTTTTTCAATTTGTAGTTTTGTTTTTCGACAAAAGGTTCGATTCTTTTATAAATAAAGGTTGCTAAAACGGAACTGATGGAATCTTTTAAAATGAAAGGGGTAAATCCCACTGCGATCACATAACTTATACTTTTATTCCACTCGTAATAGAAATTCATTATGAAATACATATAAAGAATTCCTATGATATGAATGAAAAGTAGGCCGATTATGGATTGGATATATGGACTCCATTTTTTGTTCCATAAAGAGTTTCCCGTAAAGAATGCTGAACCGATAAATCCTATGATATATCCGAAACTCGGTTGAAAAATATAATGAAATCCACCGCCTTGAGAGAATACGGGGATTCCTATAATTCCCATAAGAATATAAGCGGTAAAAACGAAGAATGCCTTTTTGAATTTTAATAATAATCCTATAAAAATAACACTGAAGGTTTGTAAAGTTAATGGAATTGGTCCGATTGGAATTGTTAATTTCGAACAGATAATTAAAAGAGCTAGACTGATACTCATATAAGCTAAGTCTTTGATTTTCATTTTACCACCGACTTTCTTTTTATAGTTATAGCAAATTATGATTTAAAAAAACAAGTATAAAAAATATGGGTTGATTACAGGAGGACGACTTATGGACACTCAAGATATTGAAAAAATTATTAAAATATTTGAAAAAGCGAATATTACGGCATTGGATTTGGAAATGGATAATATTAAGATTAAACTTCAAAAAAATGCCGAACCGAAAGTTGTGGAAACCGTATCTACTCCGAGTGTGACAGAACATAAAGAGGAAAATAAGGGAAAATTGGTAACATCTCCGCTTGTCGGGACATTTTATCAAGGTTCTGCGAAAGATGCCGCTCCGTTTGTCGAAAAAGGGCAATTTGTAAAACAAGGAGATAAACTTTGTATTATCGAAGCGATGAAAGTTATGAATGAAATTACGGCTCCTTGCGATGGAATAATTGAACAGATATATGTCGAGAATGAGAAAATGGTAGAATATGGTCAAAAATTATTTTTAATTGGTGAACAATATGATTAAGAAAATTTTGATTGCGAACAGAGGGGAGATTGCCGTTCGTATCATTCGGGCTTGTAAAGAAATGGGGATCGAAAGTGTTGCGGTATATTCTACGGCAGACGAAATGGCACTTCATAAAGAATTGGCTACCGAAGCGGTATGTATCGGTGGTGCGAAAAGCGAAGATTCTTATTTGAATATGGAAAATATTATCAGTGCGGCTTGTTTAACAGGTTGTGATGCAATTCACCCGGGATTCGGTTTTTTATCCGAAAATCCTCATTTTGCCAGAATGGTTGAAATGTGTGGGTTAAAATTTATCGGTCCCAATCCTGCGGTTATGGAGTTAATGGGAAATAAGAGTCAAGCGATACAAGTTGTGGAAGAAACGGGTGTTCCGACGGTTCCTGGTTCTCATGGTGCGATAAAAAACAGAGAAGAAGGGAAAAAAATCGCTAAAGAAATAGGATATCCTATTTTAATAAAGGCTTCTGCCGGTGGCGGAGGAAAAGGAATCCGATTGGTAGAAAACGAAGAGGATTTTGTAGGTCATTATAAGGAAGCCAAAGAAGAGGCAAAGAAGTATTTTGCCAATTCGGAATTATATATAGAAAAATATATAGAAAATCCCAAACATGTGGAAGTTCAAGTGATGTGTGATAAGTTTGGGAATTGTATTCATTTATATGAAAGGGATTGTTCTTTACAAAGAAGGAAACAAAAACTTTTGGAAGAAGCACCTTGTCAAAGTATATCCAAAGAATTGAAAGAAAAGTTATATGATTCGGCAATTAAAATTTGTAAAAAAGTAGGATATGATAGTGTAGGTACTGTTGAATTTATTATTGATAAAAAAGAAAATTTTTATTTTATTGAAATGAATACACGGGTACAAGTGGAGCACCCGATTACTGAAATGATTACCAATGTGGATATCATTAAAAATATGATTAAAATTGCTTATGGTATGAAATTATCTATTCGTCAGGAAGATGTTAAAATTATAGGCCATGCCATAGAATGTCGTATTAATGCCGAAGATATTCGTCAAGATTTTCGACCTTGTCCGGGGAAAATAACATTTATGCATGTTCCTGGTGGAAAAGGGGTAAGAATCGATAGTGCGGTTTATCCGGGATATACGATACCGCCATATTATGATTCTTTGTTGTTGAAATTGATTGCGTATGCTCCGACAAGATTGGAATGTATAAGAAAAATGAGGGCAGCGTTAGAGGAATTAATTATAGAAGGGGTATCAACTACGACGGAATTCGAATATTTGATTTTACATAATCCTACATTTATTATGGGAAATTATGATACGGGATCTATAGAAGATTTTATAAAGGAATTGGATAAGAATGGAAAATCTATTCAATAAAAGAAAAGAATTATTAAACGAATTTAATAAAAGTATGGAAGAATTAAATATACGGACAAGAGATAGAAAGGCGATTCCAAAGGAAATTCCCGATAATTTGGTCTTAAAATGTCCAAATTGTCAACGGTTTATTTTACGAGATGAATTTATTATGGAACATCAGGTTTGCCCGTATTGTCGCTGGCATGGACGATTAAAATCCAAAGAACGGATTCAACAAATTATGGACGCAGGATATAAAGAATTATTCCGAGATTTGAATTATGAATATCCTGATTTTCCGGGATATAAGGAAAAATTAGATTCTGCCAAGACAACGACGGAGGAAGAAGAATCCGTTATGTGTGTATCCGGTAAAATAAATGGGATTAAAGTTTTAGTGGCAGTAATGGATAGTCATTTTATGATGGGATCTATGGGAGTGGTTTGTGGAGAAAAAATCACTTTATTGGCAGAAATGGCGGAAAAGAAAAAACTTCCTTTGATTATCTTTGCTTGTTCGGGCGGGGCTCGTATGCAAGAGGGTATTCTATCGTTATTTCAAATGGCAAAAACGGCTCAAGCAATCGGGAAATTGCGAGAAAAGGGATTGTATATTTGTGTATTGACCGATCCGACTACCGGTGGAGTCAGTGCTTCTTTTGCATCTTTAGCGGATATTACTTTGGCAGAGCCGAAGGCTTTAATAGGATTTGCAGGAAAGCGAGTAATCGAAAAGACAATCAAAGAGGTTTTGCCTAAGGAATTTCAAAGCGCGGAATTTCTTTTAGATAAAGGATATATCGATCGTATTGTTGAAAGAAAGGAATTAAAAGATGTTTTAACAAAGTTGTTAAAACTTCATAATTATAAATAATATGAGTATAGAAGAAAATGAATTAAAGATTGCGACATTGGAAGAAAAACTTTTAAAAACAGATCCTGCATCTATAGAATTTCAAGAGATTCAAGAAGAATTAAATAAATTACGGTTAGAAAGTTATCAAAATTTAACGGCTTGGGATAGAGTTTGTATTGCAAGAAGTGGAAAAAGGCCGAAGGCAGGAGCGTTGATAAAACGTCTTTTTACGGATTTTATTGAATTAAAAGGCGATCAATATTATGCCGAAGATAGTTCGATTATAGCCGGCATCGGATTGTTAGATGATATTCCGGTAACCGTATTGGCTCAAGCGAAGGGAAATACTGTTCAAGAAAGCATAGAACGAAATTTCGGTATGACTTCACCCGAAGGATTCAGAAAAACATTACGATTGGCAAAACAAGCCGAAAAATTCAAAAGACCGATTATTACGATTATAGATACTTCGGGAGCGTATCCCGGTCGTGGTGCGGAAGAGCGAGGACAAGCGAGAGCAATAGCGAATAATCTTATGGAGTTTTCTAAATTGAGAGTTCCTGTTATTGCCATTGTTTTATCGGAAGGCGGTAGTGGCGGTGCGTTGGCATTGAGTGTTTCCGATTATATTATGATGTTTGAAAATGCAGTGTATTCGGTTTTATCTCCGGAAGGACTTGCCTCTATTTTGTTTAAAGATACTACCAATGTAAAAGAAGTTGCGGAATATATGAAAATGACGAGCAAAGATTTATTGGATTTCGGAATTGTTGATGAAATTATACCTGAACCTCTTGGTGGGATTAAAGTATTCAGCGATGAATTTATAGATTGGTTAAGTCAAAATTTGAAGAAAAAGATAGAAGAACTTCGTTTGGTAACCGAAAATAAATTAATAGAAAATCGTTATCGAAAATATAGAAAAATAGGTGGATTATTTAAAGAAGAATAACGAAATAAAAAAGCCATTGATATTTTTTAACAATGGCTTATTATATTTGAAAGGAGAATAAAATGAAGATTGGATTTATGTTTGCCGGACAAGGCAGTCAATTTGTGGGAATGGGAAAAGATTTTTATGAAAACAGTGATAAAGTAAAAGCGATTTATGATCAATTTCCGAACATTCGGGATTTATGCTTTCAGGATCAAGAGAATGTTTTAAATCAAACGGCATATTGTCAAAAGGCAATGTTGTTGACCGGATACGCTATTGCCGAACAAATAAGAGAACAAGGAATTGAACCCGAATATTGTTGTGGATTGTCTTTGGGAGAATATACGGCGTTGGCTTTTTCCAAAGTATGGGAACTACAAGACGCTGTGGAAATCGTATCTAAGCGTGGAGAAATCATGCAGAATGCGTTACCTCTTGGAACTACGAAAATGGCGGCGATTATCGGATTATCTCGGGAAGTGATTGAAAGCACGATTCAAGAAGTGGACGGAGTGTGTGAAATTGCGAACTATAATTGTCCGGGACAGATAGTAATTACAGGAAAGAAGGAAAGCGTAGAAAAGGCGATGGTTTTATTACAAGAACGTGGAGCGAGAAGGGCGTTGCCTTTGAATGTTTCCGGTGCGTTTCATAGTTCGTTATTGAAAAATGCTTCTGTTAGTCTTTATGAAGAATTACAACGGCATACGCATTGCGAACCGATTTATAAGATTGTATATAATGTATCTGCCAAAGAAGAAAAAACCGATCTAAATGAAATATTAAAAAATCAAATCTGTCATTCTGTTTATTTCGAGGATTCTATCCGCTATATGATTCAACAAGGAGTAGATACTTTTATAGAAATAGGACCGGGGAAAACGTTATCCGGTTTTGTTCGTAAAATCAATTCCGATGTAACGGTTTATTCTATAACGACAGTAGAAGATTTGAATAAATGTTTGAAAGAAATAAAATGAAGAATAAAACCATTCACTGGGTAGGGGAGAACATATGGCAATTCAAGAGTATATTTGTGATACAATAAAGTATAAAATATATGAAATCGACGAAATACCTTCAACCAATACATATTTGAAACAGAATTATTTTCGTTATGGGGAATATAGTGTATTGTACGCTCTTAAACAAACAGCGGGAAGAGGAAGATATAATCGTAAATGGATTTCTGAAGAAGATTTATGCTTTTCCATATTATTCAAGCATAAACTTTCAAACGCTATTATAGCCCCGTTGGCTATTGTATTATCGTTAAAAAAATATCAAATTTTTACGCAAATAAAATGGCCGAATGATATTTATTTGAATGGGAAAAAATTAGCGGGAATTTTAATTGAGGATATTTATAAGGGAAAATATATGGCTTCGGTTGTAGGAATTGGATTAAACATTTCCGCCAAACCGAAAGTGGACGGTATTGGCCTTCCGAAAAAGATAGATAGAGAAGAATTAATGAAAGAGATTTTGGCAAATTATGCAAATTTAATTGTTCTTCCAATGGATAAATTGATTGAATTATATAAAAAATACAATATGTTATTGAATCAAAAAATCTGGTATAAAAATGAAATGTATTTGGTTTGTGGGATTGATGAACAGGGACACTTGATTTTAGAAAACGATAGTGGTATTATAACGGTTGAAACCGATGAAATTGATATAAAGATGAGTATTTTAAGGAGGGAATAAAATGTCATTAAAAGATTGTTATACAAAATTCGGCGGAAATTACTCCGCTATTGTCGAAAGAATGAGTGGGGAGCGATTGGTTATTAAATTTATTTTCCGTTTTTTAGACGATAAGAGTTTTGAAGATTTGGGAAAATTTTTAGAACAAAAAAATTATACAGAGGCTTTTCGTGCCGTTCATACGTTAAAAGGAATTTGTCAGAATTTAAACTTCGATCGATTGAATCAATCTGTAATGGTTTTAACGGAGGAATTACGAAACGGATCTTATTCCGAACAAGTTCCGGCTATGTATGAGAAAGTAAAAGAAGATTATGAAATAACCAGAAACGCAATTCTTGAATTTCAAAAAGAAATAGAAGGAAATAATTAATAAGATTATCATACATTAAAAATATGATTTTTTTATTTCAACACAATCTTTGAATTGTGTTGTTTGTTTTTCTTTCCTCGGCGGATATACTTATATTAGAAAGCGAGGAAGAAATATGAAGGAATTAGATAAAATCTATGCTCAAAATGTAGCAAACGAATATACGAAAAAGACAGAGCCAAAGGTAGTGGCTTTAAAAAAATTGGATAGAAAGGCCAAAATGCCTGCCTATATTTTCGCCTATACATTCGGGATTGTATTTTTGTTAATATTGGGAGTGGGAATGTGTTTTTCTTTAAAAGTTATCGGATCGTCTAATACTATGTTTATTGTCGGTATAATTATCGGAAGTATTGGTATAATAGGTGTTTCTGTGAATTATCCGATTTATAAAAAAATACTTATCAAGAATAAAGAAAAGTATGCAGAAGATATTATAGAGTTGGCAAAAGAAATTACAGAGAAATAAGAGGCATTTATATGAATAAATCGGAAAGTAGATACTTTAATACTGCGGAATTGATGCGGGAGGCTTTATTGGAATTGTTGGAAAAAAAGAATTTTGAATTTTTAACAGTGAAAGAAATCTGCATAAAGGCCGGAGTAAATCGTTCTACTTTTTATTTGCATTATGAAACCACGTATGATTTGTTAAGAGAATGTGTAGAAGAAACCCATAAAAAATTTGTGGAAAAGTTTAAAGATTTTTCAATGCCGGATTATGATAATCCGAATCAGTTGGTTTTAATCAATGAGAAATTTGTTATTCCTTATTTGGAATTTGTCAAAGAAAATAAAAAGATTTATAAATTAATTCACGAATACCCCGATTTATTTACTGCTGTTCAAACATATAATCATATGTTTTATTCTGTATTTTATCCTATTTTAAAAAGATTTGGTTTTAATGAAACGGATAGTTCTTATATGATGGAATATTATTCGAATGGTGTTTCGGCTTTAATTATGAAATGGGTAGCCGAAGGCTGTAAAGAAGAAATAAATAAAATTTATGATTTGATATTGTTGTGTATCCGTCCGGAAATTCATAAATATTCTTTTTAACGTTCCAACGAGCGTTTTTAAATTGTAAAAAAATGCAAAGCATATATTAATGATATAATTTATAAAATAGTTCGAGTAAAAAAAGTATTTTTTCCCATACTAATAATGTAACGATTATACTTGTAAAAATTGTAGGTTAAAAAGCGATAGAATCTATTCAAGAAGAGGAATATATTAAAAATAAGGAGGATTTGATGCAGAAAATCTTAAAAAATATTATATGGATAACTGTTTTTATTTCTTTTCTTCTCGGAATAAGTTCTATAGTGGTTTTAAATAATTCTTTGGATATGATAAAAGTATTATGTATAATTTTATTATTGTTTGAAATAAATATCGATTGTTTGATTGTTCTTTATATAAACCATAAGTCATAATTTCGTTTTGAATTTGTTATCGATATTGTAAAATATAGGAAAAAAGAGTATAATATAAATAGTAATTTTAGGAGGGAAAAAATATGTTAGATAAGAAAATTGCTGATTTGATCAACACACAAGTCAATAAGGAATTGTATTCGGCTTATTTGTATTTGGATTTCGCAAATTATTATGAAGATGAAGGATTAGATGGATTTGCACATTGGTATGAAATCCAAGCCCAAGAAGAACGGGATCATGCGATGATGATGAGAAAGTATCTTTTGGACAATGGTGTTCGGGTTACATTCGAGGCGATTGAAAAACCGGATAAGGAATATAAATGTCATACTTGTCCGCTACAAGCCGGTTTGGAACATGAACAATATGTAACTTCTTTGATTACCGCAATTTATAAAGAAGCAGCAAATCAAAGCGATTATAAGACAATGCAATTTTTGGATTGGTTCATTAAAGAACAAGTGGAAGAAGAAAAGAATGCCGATGATTTATTAAAGAAAATGAAATTATTCGGTGGAGATTCCAAAGGACTTTATATGTTGAATCAAGAATTGGCAAGCAGAGTATATACACCTGCGGCAGCATTATCCGATTAAAAAAATAAAACTCGGGAGTGGTTATGCTTCCGAGTTTTTATTTTCTATTTCTCTTTTTTCTAAGTTTTCTTGTAATAATCGTTTATTTTGTCTTTTTTTACCGATTATTTTAAGTAAGATAATAATGATAAAAGCGGTTATACTTGCCAAGATGATAGCGAATATTTGTCCGTTGGAAGAATGAAATGCTTCATTTTCATACACACAGTTTTTAACAACGATAAATGGTGCCGCAATCACAAAAGCGAAAGAAGCGAATTGTGTTTGGCGAGAATATTTTTTGGAAAGAAGTTTGATTAGTTTGGAAAATAAAAAGACTCCTATAAAATATCCAACTAAATAAACACCCAATATCTCGATATTTCCGACAAAACGTTCCATATATGTTGGTGAACCGAACGATAATAATTCGGTAATCATATTCATAAATGGATAATAGATTCCCAAAGATAAAAACACAACGGCGAAATCTATTCCTGGAATAATAAAGGTAGCCGATGTTACTATTCCGATAATTCCCATTCGGATTAAATAAGAAACATTAGGTTTGTCGGGGAATGTTTCTACTGTTCCGGTTGAAAGGGTTACGCTATATATAAATAAAAGGATCAAAACGATGATAAAGACAATCCAACAAGATGTTTTATCAAAGTCGCTTTTCAATTTTATGATAAAATCGGGAATAGAAGCACAAATAAAACCTAATATAGCGAAAGTAGTAACCAATGGATATTTTTCAAAAAGAATAGTGACAGAGAATGCCGCTCCGACTGAGCCGATGGCATATCCTAATATTAGGAAGATTAAAAACAAGAAATTGTGTTTAAAATCTTTAAAGATGTTGGCAATCGCTTCTACCATAACGAAATATATTCCGATAATTATTCCGATTGTCGAAGCACTGACACCGGGAATTCCCACACTTACAAGGCCTAAAAGTATTCCTTTAAGAAAGATTATCGAATAATCTTTGGCCTTTAGTTTTGTAATATCCATTTTCTCACTTCCTTAAGCCTTTTTGATTATATCACAAAAGACATAATTATATAAATAGTATTTTTAAAAAAGTATTCTCCTATTGGTAGAATATATTTTTTATTATTTTGTATAAAAAGATAAAAAGGAGAAATACTAATACTGTCTTATAAAGATAGTATGTGTCCGTTTTTATCAGGGAACATATGATTTATAAGCGAACTATAACTCTCCCAATTCTTGAATAAGAGCCTTTTGGCTCTTATCAGACTGTTGACAAACTAAAAATGTTAACAGTCTTTTCTTTTTACCTAGAGTTATACAGTGGATAAATATTTCT
>CANQDJ010000045.1 GCA_947592005.1 uncultured Anaeroplasma sp. | reverse complement strand
AGAAATATTTATCCACTGTATAACTCTAGGTAAAAAGAAAAGACTGTTAACATTTTTAGTTTGTCAACAGTCTGAAGATCATATTTATGGTCTTTTTCTTTCGGAGGAAATAATGGAGTATTTTGATTTTAATCAACCGGTTGTTTTTTATAATGATATTTTGACGGTTTATAAGGGAAAACCTCTTATATTAAAAGATGTTCGAAAATATGAAGGACCTATAACTTTACAATATTTACCGTACGGAGGAATTCAATCGGTTTTCGATTATAAAATAATTATTTGGACAAAAAGTGGGTTTATTTATAGTGTAAATGTGGAATATGATGGTAAAGAAATGAGTGGTAAAGAATTTATTCTCGAGAATCCGAATTTGGTAAATACGATATTACCGAATTTTTCATAGTTTTAAAGGCTGTGAGACCTAGAAGGTAAGGTTTCACGGCTTTTTAATATATAAAGTAAGAATAAAATTGTTTTTTATAATGCTTGATTGAAGATTTGATGATTAGTGGATTGTTGTTATATTTAGAATTTGTCTATATAGATTTTCTATGGATTCCGTGATACAATAGGAGTAAAGTTTTAGGAGATGACACTATGATAAAAAATAATTATCATACTCATACCGCTTATTGTCATCATGCGGTAGGGAATGTAGAAGATTATGTGGTTGCGGCAATACGATATGGTTTTGAAGAATTGGGAATGTCCGATCACGCTCCGATATTAGAAAATTTTATGACAAAGAGCGAATATGATAAAAATTGGTGTTATCAAAATATGAAATCGGATATAGTTCCTATTTATTTAAACGAGATTGAACAAGCACGATGGAAATATGGGAGACAGATACATATTTATTCAGGATTTGAAACGGAGTTTTTGCCGGAACAAATCGAGTTTTATCGTGAATTAAAATCGAAGGTGGATTAT
Source organism: uncultured Anaeroplasma sp. (assembly GCA_947592005.1). Taxonomy (GTDB): domain Bacteria; phylum Bacillota_I; class Bacilli_A; order Acholeplasmatales; family Anaeroplasmataceae; genus Anaeroplasma. Next base: position 10,655 of record CANQDJ010000045.1, on the reverse strand, counting down.
TTGAATTTGGGAATTCATTATTTTCGGTATAAAGGAAAAATTTTAAATAGTTTTTCCGAAGTGAATTATAACACATTAAATGGATACGTTGAAACGGCGATAATGGGAATGAAAACGGGATTATTTACTACTTTTGTTCATCCGGATTTATTTATGTTTCAATATCAAAATGTTTTTGGTAAAAGAGAGTTTGATTCTTATTGTATAGAAGCGACGAAACGGATTTGCGAAACAGCGATAGAATGCGGAGTTTATTTGGAAGTAAATGCGAATGGATTGAGAAATAGTGTTGTGTATGGAGATTCCGAAGAATGGTTATATCCGTATCGGGATTTTTGGAATATTGCGAAAGAATACAAAGAATTAAAGATTATAATCGGGGCAGATGCCCATAATCCATTGCATTTGGCAAATGAAGATGTGGAAATGATATGTCGGTTTTGTGAAGAATTGGGGTTAAATATAGAAGACAGAATGGAAGTGAAATCGGTATGAAATGCTTCCAGATGGAGAAAAATATACAATATTGGGAAATGGAATCATATGAAGAGCTATTTGATACTTTTGCCGATTTTTTGAAAGATGGAGCGGATATCGGTGATTTTGGTTTTGGATTTACGGAATTGATAAAAGAAGATAAAAAATATATTTTAAGTTTGGAACATATTGATAATCCGGATAAAACCGTTAAACAAAAATTGATTCAATCGGAAAGAAAATGTAATATAGTGTATCCCGATTATACCGACACTTTTTTAAATGTAATATCGGAAATAAGAAAAGTTTATGGTAAACCGACGTATTATCCTTGTTCAGAATTGGGTTTGGAAAAGGACCATAAAATTATCATTTTGGTTTTAGATGGTTTGGGAGAAAATATTTTAAAGAAAAATTTAGGAGAAGATTCTTTTTTAAGAACTTGTTATGTTCGGTCTGTTCATTCGATTTTCCCTTCTACGACAGCCGCCGCCACAACGGCGATAAAAACGGGAAAATCTCCAATTGTTACCGGTTGGACCGGTTGGGAAAATTATATAAAAGAAATAAATAGGAATGTTGTTTTATTTACGGGAAATATCTATCAAACAGGGGAATCTACCGGTGTTTCCGGCTATCATATTTTGCCTTATACGATGTTTTATGAAGAAAAGGGGATATGTGTTGAACCGGATTTTTCGAAAAAGGAGAAGTTGAACTCCATATTAAAAAGAAGTTTGAAATATAATCAAAAGACCGATGTTTTGATTCAATATGTGTATTATACCGAACCGGATTCGACAATGCATAAATATGGAGCGTATAGTAAAGAGGCAAAGGATATTTTAAAACGAATGGACGACGATTTACGAAATTATGCGAAACGATTGAAAGAGAATACGACATTGATTATTACGGCGGATCATGGACATATTGATGTAGAACCGATACCTTTGTTTGCCTGTGGAGCGATAATGGAATTATTGAATCGAGTGCCTTCGAATGATAGTCGTTGTCTTACTTTTTCTGTGCGAAAGGGAAAAGAAAAAGAGTTTGAAATGCGGTTTAAGGCTTTGTTTTACGGGAAGTATAATTTATATAAAACAGAAGAGGCGATTGCGTTGGGATTTTTTGGCAAAAAAGGAGATTCAATCAATGAACGGTGTAAAGATTTTCTTGCTGATTATGTAGCGATTGCCATATCAAAGTATTATTTTGAATATGTCGAAAAAAAGGAACGACATTTGTTTAAAAGCCATCATGCCGGTATTACGCAAGATGAGATGTTGGTTCCGATTTGTATGGTAAAAAGGTAGTGATGTTATGAAAACCGCAATTAAAGAAGTGTTATCCAATGGATATGTGCTTGGTAAAATTCGGATTTTTTCGGATAAAGAGGTTTATAAAAAGGAATCTGCTCAAATTGAATGGGAACGCTTTGTCAAAGCGAAACAAGATGCGATTCATCAGATTGAGCAATTAAAACAAAATAATGCAGAACTTTCCCAATATTTAACTGCTCAAGAACTGATGGTAGATGATCCGGGATTAAATAAGGGAGTAAAAAAAGCGATAGAAGAAGGTAAGTCGGTTGCCGATGCGATTTTATGTGCGATGGAAACGTATATAGATGGATTGAAAAATTCTTCTTCGACGTATTTACAAGAACGTGTTGCGGATTTGGAAGATGTGGAACAACGATTGATTTTCAGTTTGATGAATGACGAAAAAAATCAAGAAAACGAACCATATATTTTAGTAATAGACACGCTGTATCCTTCTTATTTGATTTCCCATAGGGAAAATATTTTGGGTGTGATTATCAGACAAGGTGGATATACTTCCCATTCGGCTATATTATGTAGAATGTGGGATATTCCGTTGGTTATATCGGAAGAAGAATTTGTAGAAGGACAAACAATTATTATTGATACGAGAAAGAATTTGATTAATCATTGTCCTACGGAACAGGATCAAAAAGAATTTCAAGAAATCAAAGAAGAAAAATCCCATTATGAAAAAAAAGCGATTGATCATGGAGATTTCTTGTTTTTGGCAAATGTAAGTTCAAATACCGATTTGAAAAAAGTAATTCAATATGGTTTTGACGGAATAGGATTATATCGAACGGAATTTATATTTATGAATCAAAAAGAAGCATATACGTTTCAACAACAATATGAGATATACAGACAGGCTGTAGAAATGATGAAAGGAAAATGGATATGTTTTCGAACATTTGATATCGGAGATGATAAACAAATTCCTTATATGGTAAGTTTTAAAAAGGGTATAGAGAATTATAAGAATAATCCGATTGTTTTTATTAATCAAGTAAAGGCATTATTAAAAGCAAACGTATATGGAACAATGAAGATTATGTTTCCAATGATTGCTTCTAGAGAAGAATTTTTATATTTAAAGCGTTGGGTGTTGAAGATACGAGAAGAGAATCATTATAATATGGTTCGACTTGGCATGATGTTGGAAACCAAAGAGGCATTGGAACATATTCAAGATTTTGATTGTGTGGATTTTATTTCTATAGGAACAAATGATTTAACAGCGGAAATTTATAAAATAAATAGAGAAATGGCGTTAAATTCTTTTGAAGAATATATGAAAGATTTAATTCAAAGACTGAAGCCGGTTGTTGAGTTTTGCGAGAAAAATCATATTGAGTTATCTATATGCGGAGAATTGGCTTCTGTGCGAAAAGCAGCGATTGAATTTTATAAATTGGGTATTAAGAATTTATCGGTTGCTCCATCGGCTATTCAGATGTTAAATTTAACATATACGGATTTTATTAGTAAATAATGTATATTTTGTAAAATTTAAACGAATACTATACTTGTCAAATCTTGACAAATATGGAGTGATTTTATGAAGGAAACAGGCGTCGTTCGACGTTTAGACGAGCTTGGAAGAGTTGTAATTCCTAAGGAAATCCGCAAAAGATTAAAAATAAAAAATGGGGATATGGTGGATATATATACGGATAATGAATATATTATTTTACAAAAATATCACCCTTTAAATCAGGATATATTACCGATAAAGGGTATTTTGGAAGCATTATCAAAGGAATATGAAATAGATTTTATTTTATTTGATGATACGAGGATTATATATTCTACCCTTTCCGATGTTTCTTCTTCCGATGAAGTAGACAGTGAGTTTATTAAAAAAGCGTCTGTTTATTTGGAAAAAGAAGTATCCTCGAAACAAAATATTCATATCGTATCCGGAAAACATTTTGATAAAGATATGTATATTGAAAAGATTTCCGTTAATTTTGAAGAATTTGGGTATATAGCCGTCTTAGATCATATTATAGGTAAAAAGCATAAAGAAGCGGTATCTATTATATGTCGGTATTTTAATCAAATTTTGGGAAATTAAACATATGAATAAAATACTATGAATTTTATAAAATATTTAGTATAATATCTATGTGCGTGTTTACATAGATATTATTTTTTTATGGAGATGAAAGATATGAGCACTTTAGTGATTGTCGGTTCTCAATGGGGCGATGAAGGAAAAGGGAAAATAACGGATTATATGGCACAGGAAGCAGATGTGGTTGTTCGTAGCCAAGGGGGAAATAATGCCGGGCATACTATTAATTTTGATGGGAAAAAGTTTGCGTTAAGAAGTATTCCTTCCGGTATTTTTCATTCTAATATTAAAAATGTTATGGCAAATGGAATGGTAATCGATCCGAAACAAATGTTGGAAGAATTGCGTTCGTTGGAAGAACGGGGCATTTTGAATTATCAATTATATATTTCCGGACGGGCTCATGTGGTTATGCCGTATCATCAAAGATTAGACGGAGCGTATGAGAATTTAAAAAAAGAAAATAAAATCGGAACGACGAAAAGAGGAATTGGTCCGTGTTATGCGGATAAGGCAAATCGAATTGGGATTCGAATTGCGGATTTGATTGATCCGGAAAGTTTTTCCATAGCGTTGAAAAATGCGTTGGAAATTAAAAATAAAGAATTGAAGATGTTGGGGGAAAAGGAATATACTTTTGATGAAATATATGAAGAATATGTGGAATACGGAAAGAAGTTAAAACCTTTTGTTTGTGATACTTCCTTATTGTTAGAAGAAGAAATAGAAAAAGGGGCTAAGGTTCTATTTGAAGGGGCACAAGGAGTTATGTTGTGTTTGGATCATGGAACATATCCATATGTAACATCCTCTTCTCCGACGGGAGCGTCTGTCCCTTTAAATGCGGGTATCGCTCCACAAAATATTGAATCAGTTTTAGGTATCTGTAAAGCCTATACAACCAGAGTGGGAGAAGGGCCTTTTCCAACAGAAATTCATGATGAACTTGCCGATTATATTCGGGAAAGAGGGCATGAATATGGGACGGTTACGAAGCGTCCGAGAAGAGTTGGGTATTTGGATTGTGTTGCCTTGAATTATGCGAGAAGAGTTTCGGGAATAAATTATTTGGCATTGATGTTATTTGATGTTTTATCAGGATTGGATAAGATTAAAATTTGTTATGCATATGAATTAGATGGTAAAGAAATATATACTGTTCCAGCAAATTTAAAAGAGTATTATCGATGTAAGCCATTGTATGTGGAAATGGACGGTTGGAAAGAAGATATAACCAAAGTTCAAAGTTATGATGAACTTCCGCAAGCTGCGAAAGCATATATGAAAAAGATAGAAGAACTTACTAAGACGGAGATTGCTATATTTTCCGTAGGACCGGATCGGCATCAAACGATTCGATTGAAGGATATTTTTTGATGAAAGAGATGATTATTGTTTCTGCTTGTTTGGTTGGAAAAAATACGAAGTATAATGGTAAAAACAATGAATGTAATCTTTTGGAAGAATTAAAGAAGAACTATAAAGTGATATTGTTTTGTCCCGAATTGATGGGAGGATTGGGAGTACCTAGACTACCGAGTGAAATAAAAGGGGACAGAGTGATAAATTCCAAAGGAGAAGATGTTACTTGTTTTTTTCAAAAGGGAGCGGAAAGAGCCTTGTGGTTTTTAAATCATTTTCATATTAAAAAGGCAGTGTTAAAAGAATCTTCTCCTTCCTGTGGAACTCATTTGATTTATGATGGGACTTTTACCAATCATAAAATAAGTGGTATGGGAATTACGGCAAAGATCTTTATAGATAATGGTGTGGAAATTTATACGGAAAATAATTGGAAGGAATTATTAAAATAGAGTTTAGAAAAGATGAGGAAACATTGAAAACCTCCCAATAAAATCAATCAAATTGACAGTTAAAAAAGTCCTTAATAGAGTTGTTGATTAAGATATAATACCTCTAAAGTAGACAAATAAAATAATTAAAAGGAAAAATCCCTTATGGGATTCAATCCCTGAGATTATAAGTTTACTTTGGAGGTATTTTTATTTTATGAACTATTATCAAGAGTAATCTTTTAATTCTACAAAAGTGATTTTAAATAATAAAATAGGAGAACTATATGAAATATAAACAATGGTTAAATAAATGGTTGGAAAATTACGTAAAAATTTCTACCAAAACAAGAACTTATCTACATTATAAACAGATTGTAAATGGGCATCTTAATGATAAATTAGGAAAATATGAAATGAACGATTTAACTCCCTTGATTTTACAAAAATACATATCTGAGCTTTTAAAGATTGGGAATTTGAACACTGGCAAGGGCCTTTCTTCTAATTCGGTAAATTCGATAATAAATGTCATTCAAAATTCCATTCGAACGGCTTTTAATCTTGGATATATAGATAAAGATGTGTCAAATAAAATAATAAGACCAAAATCTGTAGGACGACCGATAGAATGTTTATCTATTGTAGAACAAAGAAAAATAGAAAAAGAAATTTTGGAGAATGGAAAAACTCATCTTTTCGGTATAATTTTATGTCTTTATACCGGATTGAGATTAGGGGAGTTACTCGCCCTTGAATGGAATGATATAGATTTTTCTAAAGGAATATTGACGGTAAATAAATCTTGCTATGATGGAAAAAGACTTGACGGAAGTTTTGGAAGAATTACAGATACTCCCAAAACACTATCTTCCATAAGAACTATACCATTACCCAAATCAATTTGTAAGTTATTTAGGGCTGAAAAAAAGAAAAGTATTAGTCCGTTTGTGGTAACAATTAAGGGAGAGAAAGTTTCGATTAGAAGATATCAAAGATGTTTTTCAAATTTATTGAAAAAAATAAATATCCCTCATTATGGATTTCATTCTTTAAGGCATACTTTTGCGACAAGAGCATTGGAGTGTGGTATGGATGTTAAAACTTTGTCTGAAATTTTAGGGCATAAAAATCCCATGGTAACTTTAAATAGGTATGCACATTCTATGCTAGAACATAAAAAAAAGATGATGGATCTTGTTGGAAAAAACTTAATAATTTAAAATAAGTAATACTCAAGGGGATTTGACTAAATCTAGTCTATCTCCTTTTTTTGGATAGAACTTATGGAAAGAGAATAAAGTTAGTAAAATTTTCCATATTCTTCCAAAAACTGCTTTTTTTAAAATATCCATATATGGGGATCGCACTCAATAAAAAACAGACTGACACATTGTATCAATCTGGTTTTTTATATTCTGGCGTCCACGAGAGGATTCGAACCTCCGACCCCTTTCTTAGGAGGAAAGTGCTCTATCCAGCTGAGCTACGAGGACATCAAAAGTATTATATCATACTTTTGATATTTTTAGTAGGATTTCATTAATTTTTCAAATTGTGGAAGAGAACGAATTATTGTATCTTTTGATACACAGTATGCAATACGAACATATCCTTTAACTCCGAAAGAATCGGATGGGACTAAAATGATGTTAAATGATTTGGCTCTTTCCATAAAACGATTGGCATCGGGTTCTAAGGATTTTACAAATAAGTAAAATGCTCCTTGAGGATATACGCATTCATATCCTAATTTTGTTAATCCTTCATATAATAGATTGCGATTTTGTTCATATATAGTCATATCGGAAGTAAGACTTGCACATTTTACAATCATTTTTTGGAACAAAGAAGGAGCACATACATAGCCGTATGCTCTTCCGGCTCCGATACAGGCAGCATATATTTCTTGATGATTTGGAATGGTATTCGGGACTAAAATATATCCGATTCTTTCTCCTGGTAAGGATAAACTTTTAGAGTAAGAATAACATATAATCGTATTGGTATAGATAGAAGGGATATGTGGTACGACTCGATGATCATAGACGATTTCTCTATATGGTTCATCACTTATTATATAAATAGGGTGTTGGTATTCTTTTTGTTTTTTATTTAATAATTTGGCTAAAGATTGTAATGTTTTTTCCGGTATTATTACACCGGAAGGGTTATTTGGAGAATTGATGATGATTCCTTTGGTGTTTGGTGTTATATTTTTTTCCAATTCTTTTATATTTAAATCGAAAGTAGTAGTATCGGCAGAAACTACTTTTAAAGTTGCTCCCGTAGATTCGACAAACACTTTATATTCAGTAAAATAAGGGGCGATTGCCAAAATTTCATCTTTAACCGAATCGACTAGTGCTCGAAATACAATGCATAAAGAAGCGGCTGCTCCGCAAGTCATATAAATTTCATTTTCACTATAAGTGGTTTGATATCTGCGGTTTAAATCCTCAGCAATTTCTTTTCGAACTTCTATATCTCCTTGTGCAGAAGTATAGCCGTGTAAAGAACAAGGATCTTCCTCGTTTAATAATTCGATTAGAACTTTTGTTACTTGTTCGGCAGGGGGAATAGAAGGATTGCCGATGGAAAAGTCAAATACGTTTTGAGCCCCGATTTCTTGTTTTCTTTTTTTGGAAAACTCAAATAATTCTCTTATAATGGAACGATTGTTTCCTAAATCTATCATTTTTTCATTCATTTATGATTTCCTCCTGTATAATATTATCTTAATGCAAAGTGAAGAAAATTTCAAATTATTTCTTGTATTATTATCCACGTTTTTCAGTGTTTGTTTGTTGTTTTAAAAAGTTGGATATTTTTTGATTAATTAGAATTTTAAGCGAAATTTTAAATACACGTTTTTCAGTGTTTGTTAAAAAAATAAAAAATTGTTGAAAAAATAGTAAAATAGAATTGACTTTGTTTAAAGATTTGATATAATAATACCGCTGTTTGAAAAATCAGAAGAATATTTTATTTAATAAAATAAAAGAAATATCATCTTAGATGATAGAAAGGAGAGCAAATATGCCAACGATTGAACAATTAGTACGAAACGGAAGAAAGGATAAGATTACAAAGTCTAAATCTCCAAGTTTGGGAGTTAGTTTTAATACACTTGAAAAAAAGTATAATAAATTACCTTCTCCGCAAAAACGTGGAGTTTGTACCCGTGTTACTACTATGACACCGAAGAAACCGAATTCGGCACTTCGTAAGTATGCCAGAGTTCGTTTGACAAACGGAATTGAAGTTACGGCTTATATTCCGGGTGAAGGACATAGTTTACAGGAACATAGTACAGTACTTATTCGTGGAGGACGTGTTAAGGATTTACCGGGTGTTCGTTATCATATTATTCGTGGTGCGTTAGATACTACAGGAGTAAATAACAGAATGCAAGGTCGTTCTAAATATGGTGCTAAAAAAGCAAAAGCAAAAAAGTAAAATAAAAAAATGAAAGAAAAAGGAGGAATCGCTCATGCCTCGTAAGGGACATATCGCAAAAAGAGATGTGCTTCCGGATCCGATTTATAATTCAAAGATTGTAACAAGAACAATCAATACAATTATGTTGGATGGTAAAAAAGGAACAGCACAAACAATTTTATATAGAGCTTTTGATCGTGTGAAAGAAGTTACCGGCCAAGAGCCACTAGAAGTATTTACAAAAGCAATTGAAAATATTAGTCCGGTTTTAGAAGTTAAGAGTCGTCGTATCGGTGGACAAAATTATCAAGTACCGGTAGAGGTTAGACCAGAAAGAAAACAAACATTGGCGTTAAGATGGTTAGTAAAATACGCTCGTTTGCGTAATGATAAAACAATGGACGAAAAATTAGCAAAGGAAATTATGGAAGCTGCAAATGGAACAGGCGGTGCTTGTAAGAAGCGGGAAGAAGTACATAAGATGGCGGAAGCAAATAAGGCCTTTGCACACTATCGTTGGTAATGTATTGGGAGAGATGAATCATGCCTAGAGAATATACTTTAGAAAAAACTCGTAATATCGGTATAATGGCTCATATTGATGCCGGTAAAACGACGACGACGGAACGTATTTTGTTCCATACGAAAAAAATTCATAAAATCGGTGAAACTCACGATGGAGCCTCAACAATGGACTGGATGGCTCAAGAACAAGAACGTGGTATAACCATAACATCTGCGGCAACTACCGCTATTTGGAAAGGATATCGTGTCAATATTATCGATACTCCCGGTCATGTGGATTTTACGGTAGAAGTTTCTCGTTCTCTTCGTGTTTTGGATGGTGCCGTTACAGTATTGGACGGACAAGCCGGTGTTGAACCACAAACGGAAACGGTTTGGCGTCAAGCAACCGATTATAATGTTCCACGTATTGTTTTCGTCAATAAGATGGATAAAGTCGGTGCGGATTTTGAGTATTCTGTGAATACGATTCATGATCGATTGGGGGCAACTGCTGCCGCTGTTCAATGGCCGATTGGGTCAGAGGATAATTTTAAGGGCTCAGTCGATTTGATTGAAATGAAAGCGTATATCTATGATGGTGGTCAAGAAGAAAATTATAAAGTTACGGATATTCCTGCAGATATGGTAGATATTTGTAATGAAAAAAGAGAATTATTGATTGATACGATATCACAATATGACGATGATTTGGCTATGTTATATTTAGAGGGTGAAGAAATCCCTCAAGATATGATTAAGGCAGTCATTCGTAAGGCCGTTTTGGCAGTAGAATTTTTCCCTGTTCTTTGTGGCTCTGCCTTCAAGAATATGGGTGTAAAGAGAATGTTGGATTATGTTATTGATTTCTTGCCGGCCCCGACCGACGTTGGTGCTATTCGTGGTGAAGATGCACAAGGGAACGAAGTAGATATTCATCCGACAGATGATGGAGAATTTGCTGCTTTGGCATTTAAAGTTATGACAGATCCATTTGTTGGTAAGTTAACTTTCTTCCGTGTATATCAAGGAACG
>CANQDJ010000044.1 GCA_947592005.1 uncultured Anaeroplasma sp. | reverse complement strand
TATGTTGTACTCATAACTATAAATACTCTTTAAGAAGGAGAAAGTATAATCTTAAGTACAATTTGATTATACTAGGTAAGATTATGCAGAAAAAACGAATGAAGATATTGTCAATTATAATGGCTTTTATTTTTATGTTATTTATTGTTTCTTGTGATAAAGAATGTTCAAAAGGACATACTTGGGGTGAGTGGGAAAATTCTACTGCCACTTGTGTGGAAGAGGGAACAAAATCTCATACTTGTAAAGTTTGTGGGAAAACGGAAACAGTGGTTGCCGAAGCGTTAGGACATGATTGGGGAGAGTATTCTTTTTCGGTCGGTTCGACTTGTGAAACCGGTGGAACAGAGGAAAGAAAGTGTTCTCGTTGTTTGAAAACGGAAACAAGACCGATTGAAAAATTAGGACATGATTTGGTTAGAAAGGCAGAAACGCCTTCTACTTGTTTAACGAAGGGAAATGTAGAATATTATAGATGCATACGGTGTAAAAAGAATTTTACGGATAGGAGTTGTGTAGAAGAGATAGAAGATGTAGAAAAGCCTTTGGCAGATCATAGTTGGAAAACTGTATATGATTTTGATACGCAATCTCATTGGAAATCTTGTTTGATTTGTGAAGAAAAGACGAGTGTAGGAGAACATGACGGGGATTTATGTAGTGTTTGTGGGTATAAGAAACTTCCGAGTTTAAAAGAAGTTATGAGCAATTTAGCCGAATTGAGAAATTATACTTATGAATTAGACGATGAAATCTTTGATGTTACGACAACGTTCCGTTATACAGAAAATGCTTTTTATTATCACCCAAGTCAAGCCAGTCATGGTGGAGAAGCATACGGATATGCACAATCCAATGACGGAAAGGTTTTTAAATATGTTATAGAGGATAATGAAATTGTTCCGGATCATGCAATGAGGAAAAACACAGGGGAATGGATAACTAGTTTGTGGGACGATGCAATCATTTCATTCTACGATTTTAATATAGAGGCTTTTGCAGATACACCTACGGTAGATAATACATATACGATAACCGATCCTGCCAATAAAACACTTTTTGCCGCACTGGCTGGGTATGGAGATATGATGGCTGCCGAGTATGTAACGGTTACGGTAGAAGTTCTAAGTGAAAATTCCATACGAAGTGTGGTTCATTTTTCACCAAGTAATGAGAAATATACCGGTGATTGTATTGGTGTTGTAAAGAATATTGGCACAACGGAAATTGCCGAAATCGAACAGTATTTATCCAATGGTTTCGGAGCGAAACCGGAAATAGATGAAGCGGATTTTATCGTTGACTTTTTAATGAGAGTGAAGAATAGTAATCAATATAAGGTAGAAGTAGTACGAGAGAATAAGCATTATTTCGATATATTGAATGAAACATATTATTATTCTTATAATGAATCCGATGTGAGTGATCAAAAAGGGTATTTGGTATTAACGGATAAAATATATCAATTTACTATGGTAGATGGTAAGGTTAAAGTAAGTAATGAGATTTCATATACAAGTGGGGATCATTCTTCTTTATGGGCACAGGGTGTATTTAAGAATTTATCTTCTATCAATTTATCTGAATTTTCTGTGATAATAGAAGATGAGATAGTGAAAATGGATTATAATATTTCTATTATGAATTCCTTATATTCTTTATCACACGATACTAATTTTTTCTTCTCTGTTAATGAAAAAGATTATATTACTTTTGATCAAATAAGTGAAACAGCCATTAGATATACCTACCATTTGAATACCGGAGAGGAAGTTAGCATAACCATTTCGGAAATAGATACGGCATCCAATGCGGTTATAGAAGAATATATTGCCAGTGGTGGAGATTTACCGGATCCAAGTGATATATCGGCATTAAAGGCTAAATTTAAAGAATTCCAAGATACAATGAATTATACTATAGATGTAACGTCGGCACTTACTTTCGCTCCGATTCCAAATACGGGAAATAAGACAATTACGTTTGCCGAAAAGGAATATTTCCAACAAAATTTAACTACGTCAAGTTCTTCTTTCGGATATGGAGAAGATGCCGAAGGAATCTATAATTTAACAGCGGATAAGACAAAAGGAGAATATGTCTTAGACGACACGCAAACGAAGAAAGGATTATACACAAGCGGTTTATTTTCATCTTTTAAAGACATTGATTTAAATACTATGACCGCTGTACAACAGATGGACGGAACATTTAAAATAACCGATTCAGCGACAATGATTCAGTTTATAAATATCGCCGGTTTTAATGGTGCCTCCGGAGTTAGTATGTTTACACAAGCCCTAGTAACTATAACGGATACAACTACAACAATTAAATTATCCGGTGGGTTCTACGGATCTATTACTTTGGTTATACATTCATAAAAAAATAAATTTAAAGTATTGATAAATGGAGCAAAATATCATATAATATAGATGTCTGGAACTCAGATGAACAGAACAAAAAAGGAAAAGGACTAGTGGCAACTAGTCCTTTTCATCATTTTGAAGAACCTCAATGAACAGAACTAATGACTACTTTTTCAAGTGGTCATCTTTTATTATGATAATTAAGATAATTATCACAATAAGAGCGATTAGGTATTCCACCTAACTCTCCTTTCTTATCCGTTCATTGAGTTTCCTCATACGAATAAAAAAAATTCTTGTTCATTTTGTTCTCCTTATGATATGTCTTTCGACACCACTAATATGATACCATAAAAAAGTGGCTTTGTAAAGCCGTTTTTTGATATTTTTGGTTTTGAAAAATAATGGAAAATAAATATATTTTAAATGAAAGTTTATTCCCTTTTTGATAAAAAATAATAAATAAATGAAATTATTTTTATAGTATTATTGACGCTGTGTCAATTAAGTGTTAGAATAAAATTGACATAATGTCAATAAGGAGAGGAGAAAGATATGCCTATATTGTCATCGGAACGAATTTTAAGAAGAAGAGAGGAAATTATTTGTGCTTGTGAGAAATTGTATCAAACGAAAAGATTTAAAGAAATTTCTTTGAAAGATATTGCCGATGCGACAACTTTTACGAGAACTTCTATTTATAATTATTTTCATAATAAAGAAGAAATATTTTTGGCATTGTTAGAAAAAGAATATGATTTATGGAATGAAGAACTTTTGGAGTTGATGCGGAAGAAAGAACGTTGTGAGGCGGAAGAATTTGCCGATTATATAGCGAATTCTTTACTGCATCATATACAATTATTGAAAATTATGTCTATGAATCATTATGATATGGAAGAACATAGTCGATTGGAAAATTTGACGGAATTTAAAGTTTCTTACGGAAAAACACTGGATACGATGAGAATGTTGTTGGCTCGGTTTTTTCCTTGGAAAAGTGAGAAGGAAAAAGAAGGATTTATGTTGGGCTTTTTTCCGTTGATGTTTGGATTATATCCATATGTGGTGGTTACGGATAAGCAGAAAAAGGCGATGGAAATTGCCGAGATTAAGCCGTTATATACGACATTGTATGATTTGGTATATTCTACGACAAAACAATTATTGAAATAAAGGAGAAAAAAGGATATGGAACAATGGGATAAGGTTTTTAAGAAAAGTGAAAAGGTGAATCATTCTAAGATTACATTTCATAATCGTTATGGAATTGAATTGGTAGCGGATTTATATGAGCCAAAAGAAAAGAATGGTAAATTATCTGCGATTGCTGTTTGTGGGCCGTTTGGAGCGGTTAAGGAACAGGCTTCCGGTTTGTATGCCCAAATATTGGCGGAGCGAGGATTTTTGACAATCGCTTTTGATCCTTCTTTTACGGGTGAAAGCAAAGGCGAGCCGAGATATGTTGCCTCTCCGGATATAAATACGGAAGATTTTTGTGCGGCAGTGGATTATTTGTCTTGCCGAGAAGATGTAAATCCGGAAGCAATAGGAATACTGGGTATTTGCGGGTGGGGCGGTATGGCCTTAAATGCTGCAGCGATGGATACTAGAATAAAGGCGACGGTTACTAGTACAATGTATAATATGTCTAGGGTAAATGCCAATGGGTATTTTGATTCTCAAGATAATGAAACGGCAAGATATGAGTTAAAAAAGGCTTTGAATGCCCAAAGGACATTGGATTATAAGAATCAAACGTATCAGTTGGCAGGAGGAGTTGTAGATCCTTTGCCGGAAGATGCGGCTTGGTTTGTGAAAGATTATTATGCGTATTATAAGACAGAGAGAGGATATCATAAGAGAAGTTTAAATTCGAATGGCGGTTGGAATACGACTTCGGCTTTATCTTTTATCAATATGCCTATTTTATGTTATAGTAGTGAGATTCGAAGTGCGGTTTTAATGATTCATGGAGAAAAAGCCCATTCTTGTTACTTCAGTAAGGACGAGTTTGCCAAATTGAAGGGAGAGAATAAGGAGTTATTGTTGATACCTGATGCGGTACATACGGATTTGTATGATCAAATCGATAAGATACCTTTTGATAAAATAGAAGAATTTTTTAGAAAATATTTGGCGTAAGATGAAACGATTCATTTTATGGATATGTTTGGTTTTTCTTTTGGTTGGTTGTAATAAAAAAGAAGAAACAGAAGAGAGGGTAATGATGTATATTAAAGTAAATGGGTATGTTCTTTCTACGACATTGGAAGAGAATTCGGCAACAAAGGAATTGGTTAAGCGGTTGCCGATTTCCATAGAAATGGAAGAATATGGTGGTTTTGAGAAAGTAGGTTCTTTGGGAGAGAATCTTCCTACCGATAATTCTTCTATAACCACTAATCCTTGTGAATTTGTGTTGTATGATTCGAATAAATTGGTTATTTTTTATGGCTCGAATACATGGAGTTATACGAGATTGGGTAAGATAAATGATGTAACGAAAGAAGAATTAAAGAATATATTGGGAGAAGGGAATGTAACTATAACTCTTACATTGGATAAATAGTTTTAAATATTGAAATTATTAAAGATAAGTGGTATAATTCAAATAAATTTTATAAGACAGTTCGTAACCATCCTGTCTTTAAACAAAACTAGGGAAAGGAATTTTGTTGAAGAAGAGGATAATGGTATCCTCTTTTTATTTTAAAAAGGTATTAATAATGAAAGCGTTGGTTTTATTTAGCGGTGGATTGGATTCTACCACTTGTTTGGCAATGGCGATAGAAAAATACGGAAAAGAAAATGTAATGGCGTTATCTGTTTTTTATGGTCAGAAACATCATAAAGAAATAGAAGCGGCGAATCGTATTGCCGAATATTATCATATAAAAAGAAAAGAATTGGATTTAAGTGAGATTTTTAAGGATTCCGATTGTAGTCTTTTAGAAGGAAGAAAGGATATCCCGCATGAAGAATATCAAACTCAATTAAAAAAGACAAATGGGAATCCGGTATCTACTTATGTTCCATTTCGAAATGGATTGTTTTTATCGGTTGCGGCTTCTGTGGCTATAGCCAATCAATGTGAAGTTATATATTATGGGGCTCATGCCGATGATGCGGCTGGAAATGCGTATCCCGATACGTCAGTTCATTTCCACGAAGCGATTCGAGAGGCGATTTATTTGGGTAGTGGTAAGAAAGTCGACGTTGTGGCACCATTTATAGAATGGTGTAAGAAAGATGTTGTGGCGTATGGTTTGAAATTGGGCGTGCCGTATCAATGGACTTGGTCGTGTTATGAAGGACAGGATAAGGCTTGCGGAGTATGTGGAACGTGTCGGGATCGAAAGAAGGCATTTTTGTTAAACGGATTGAAAGATCCGATAGAGTATGAGGTGGAAGAATGAATGCGTTGATTTTGTTTTCGGCCACTTTGTTTTTTCTGGGTTGTGTGGTTCTTGTGTTTAAGTTTTTCGGAAAAGGCGGTATATATGCGTATATCGGTTTCGCAACGATTTTAGCCAATATTATGGCATCTTTATCGATTGAAGTATTTCATTTGGCAACTACTGCCGGATCGGTTTTATATGCTTCTACGTTTTTATCGACGGATATATTATCCGAAAGATATGGGAAAAAGACGGCTGGTAAGGCGGTAATGTTGGGAGTTGTGATCAATGTTTTATGGTTAATGGGTACGCAGATTACTTTATGGTTTCGTCCATCGGAAAGTGATACGATATATAAGGCGTTAAAAGCGACGTTCGGAGTTGTTCCCCGTATTACGTTGGCCTCATTGACCGGATATGTTTTTTCTCAGAGTTTAGATGTGTTTTTATATCATTTTTGGTGGAAAAAGACAGGGAATAATTTAAAAGGATTGTGGCTTAGAAATAATGGTTCTACTTTAATTAGTCAATTTGTCGATACGATTATTTTTGTTACTATCGCTTTTGTCGGAACAGTTCCGACTTCCGTATTTTTGCAAATTTTGGGAACGACGTATATGTTTAAGGCCGTTTTTGCGTTATGTGATACCCCGTTTGCGTATATAGCAAGAAAAATAAATGTATTAGATAAGGAGGAAAAGAGTGTATGTCTAATCGAACAGAAGAAGGATTAAAGGCTTTGGGTAAGAAAAGCGAGTATAGTATGAATTATAATCCGGAGGTATTGGAAACATTTCATAATAAACATTTAGAAAATGATTATTTCGTAAAATTGAATTGTCCCGAATTCACAAGTTTATGTCCGATTACGGGCCAACCGGATTTCGCAACAATATATATATCTTATATTCCCGATGAATTAATGGTGGAATCGAAGTCGTTGAAGTTATATTTGTTTTCTTTTAGGAATCATGGGGATTTTCATGAGGATTGTGTAAATATCATAATGAAAGATTTGATTCGCCTTATGCAGCCGAGATATATAGAAGTATGGGGAAAATTCACTCCTCGTGGTGGAATTTCTATTGATCCGTATTGTAATTACGGGAAACCGAATACGAAGTATGAAAAAATGGCGGAACAAAGATTATGGTGGCATGATTTGAATCCGGAAAAGGTAGACAATAGATAAGAAAAAGGAGATACTTTTATGATATCTCACTTTTTTTGTTTTTTTTCTTCTTTTGTCAATGGGACGGGATCGTATCCCCCTTTAAACAGCGGATTGCATCGCAATAAGCGTTTGGCAGTTAAAAAAGAAGCCTTTACAAAATTGAATTTTTGATAACATTCTTCCGCATAATGACTGCAAGAAGGATAAAATCGACATCTGGGAGGCTTTTGAGGGGAAATGGAATTTTGATACCAATGAATGAGGCGAAGCGGTAGTTTATTTTTCATAATAAATGCGTTTTTGCATAGATTCAAGTCGTTGTTTTCCTACGGTTCTTTCAATGATTGCGTAGGCAAAATCGATGGCATATGCCGCACTTTTAGCGGTAATGATTGTATCATCTATAACAACGCCTTTTGGTTCATAGATTCCTCCGAATTGTTGATTTAAAGAAGTAAAACAAGTATAATGTTTGTCTTTTAAGTATCCCCATTTTCCCAAGACGGTAGGTGCGGCACAGATAGCGGCAATTATTTTATGATTTTCTATAAAATAGTTTACGATTTTATGCACCAAATCGGAACTTTGTAAATATAAATAATGTGGACCACCGGGAAGAATCAGACAATCATATGCTGTATAGTCTACGGATTGAATATCTTCCAAATCGGTTAACACAATGTTGTGGCAACCTTTTGTTGTTTTTTGATTGGAAGCGATTGTTAAATCTATTTCTGCCCGCCTTAATAAAGCAAAAGGGGCAACGGCTTCTAATTCTTCAAAGCCTTCAAATATAAGTGCTAATGCTTTCATAGTATGTTCTATCATTCGATTGGTCGAATAATACTCCTTTCTTAAGTTTTTATTCTGATTGTATTATATCAAAAACGGTGGTTTTTTAAAATAGAGTTTAGAACTTATTTTTCTTTCTTTTCATATAATAAGTGTAGGGAGGTATGTATATGAATGAAGTCCGTGAGATAGTTACGAAAGCAGTAGTAGCAAAAGGTAAGAAAGTAATGCATATTTCTCATGATTTGCATACTACTGCCCATCCATATTCTATTTTGGGATGTTGGATCATTAACCATGAGTTTGAAGCCGGTCGAAAAGACAATTTAATTGATATAGACGGAACGCTTGAGGTTAATATTTGGTATTCTACAGAAGAAAACACTAGGACAGATGTTATCCGAGAACGCATTTCTTATCATAAGGATATAAAGGTTAAAAAAATAGTAAACGATTATTTAAAAAACAGCGATGATGTTTTGGCAAAAATTCTAAAACATCCTACGGTAACGAACGCAAAAATCGTAGATGACGTTATTTATCTTGATATTGAATTCGAGGTTTTGGCAGAGGTAATCGGCGAAACGAAGATGCAGGTTACTGTATTTACTCCTTTAGAACCATCTGATGAAGATATTGAGGATTTAGATATCGAAGTTAATGAAGATTTTTTGAATGTGAAAGAATAACATAGACTTCAAGAGGCTATAAATAGCCTTTTTTTTTGGGAAATATTGTTTTTTTATTTTAAATCTTTTAAAATAGAGATAAGAAGGTGGTTTAGAATGGAACGAATAAAGAAAGCGATGGCGAAAGCCAAAGAATATATTGAACAGTTGACAATCGATTCTGAAGTCAATCAACCGAAAAATATTGTAACAAAGACAGATTGTTTTTTTACTTGGGATAATGAAAAACGCTCTATAAAGGACAAGCCATATCTATTTCATTGGAGTTATTATAATGGAGTGGTTATGGAAGGATTATTGGATATTTATTTGAATAATCCCGAAAAAAATAAAAAGTATTACGAGTATGTAAAAGAATATTTGGATAATATGATGGAACTTCTTCCGAACGGAGATGTAGATTTTATATTTGAACGGGCAGGATATGTGGATTATCATGGAGCGGATTGTTATAAGACGGCTTCTATTTTAGTTCGATTGATGAAAGACAATCCGAAGTATCAAAAATTGGCTGAAAAATTATATAGTCATTTGACCGATAAAAATCATATAAATGGAAAAGGAAATGTTGTATGTGTGAATAATATGGAAGAATGTCTTGGGTTTAATTATTGGCATGGTTGGGGAAAAGATGTTCCGCCAAAATACAAAGTATGGTTAGATGGTATATATATGTTACAACCTTTTATCGCCAATTATGCCAAGTATTGTAAAGACGAAGAAGAATTGGAACGAATTCAAAAACGATTGGATTGGGTGGCTACGGAATTTCTTGCCCCCAATGGGTTATATTATCACGCTATCAACTGTAGAGATGATGTTTGTGCATTCCATTGGTTACGGGCAATCGGGTGGTATGGAATGGCGATGGTCGATGTGATGGAAGCATTGCCGGAAAAGTATCTTCCACAAAGGAAAAAGGCGTTAAAGATTTTAATAGACGGAATGTTGCCATATCAAGATAAAAGTGGTATGTGGAGAAATTTAGTAGATATGCCTCTTCGTTCTGGGAATCGGTTGGAAACAAGTGGTACGGCAATGATGGTTTACACGATTTTAAAAGGCGTTCGGCTAGGTTGGTTGGATCCGTCGTATAAAGAATTTGCCATAAAAGGATTTTTGGGAATCGTTGAAAATAAGTTAGATGAAAATGGACTGAAAGATATTTATTTGAAGGCTTCTGCCAATGCCACAAATAATTATGAAAATACGGAATATTATTTGACCGATGAAGGAAAAGGTAGTGGACCTTTTATTATGGCTTATTCCGAAATGTTATATTTATTTATATAAAACAAAACCCGCACGATAGTGCGGATTATTTGTTTTCGAATATATGGGTTATGGCAAGGATAAACGCTCCGTTTCCCGGAAGATATAAAGGTAAGTCTTTTCGATTGAGTTGGGCGTTATGTCCGATTTTGGTATAAGTATTTTTTTTAGCCGGATATTTTAAAAGTTCTATTGCCTTATCCTTTTTTCCCAAATGATAAGCGGTCATTGCCATCATTGGGAAGTCCCAGCCCCAACATTCGTCGATTTTCCAAGAAGATAATACTTTATCTAACGTATGATTCATTATCTTTTGATCTACCAAAGGACTTTGAATAAAAGAACTTAACGCAATTACCATCGGGTGATCATAGTTATATTTTGAATACGTTTGTTGACAACCGTTATATGCTTCATACGCATTGTCATATATTGGTAGATCAACGGCGTTTTTAAGAATATCGTTTATTTTGGTTAAAGAATAAGGAAGTTGAAATAATTCTACCCATTTTTTAAATAATTCAAAGGCATATAAAATATAACCGAGTTCGAAAATAGGAGTATCTTTATTGGATTCTACATTTTCATTTGCGGGAATCAAAGGAGAATCCAAATGATATTTTCCGTTTTTCTTATAGAAGAAACTTTCTAAAAATTTCATTTGCTCGGATACAAAAGGGAAGAAAGGAATCAATAGTTCTTTTTCTTTTTTTATTTGATAGATTTCATTTAATAAAAGAAGAAGGTGTGGCATTTGCCAAATAAGGAAACAACCGATATTCGAAGGGGTATCAAGCCCTCGATAATCTGTCATTTTCGGTAATCGAAGTCCTTCATATCCTTGTTCAAAGGCTCTTTTTTTCGAACTTTCCATAATAGTTAAATACCAATTCAAAGATGGTAAAACATATTCATATAGTCCCATTCGAATCAATCCCAAATGATGCCAAAGATGCATTTCTAAATGGAATTTTCCATACCAGGAATTACAAGTCAATCCCGTTTCGGCAGGTGGGTATTTTCCCAAAGTATTGATTTTCATAAGATATAAAGATAAAACCAATCGCCGATTCAATTCTTCATCGTTTGTGTCTATTTCTTTGGCTTTATCGAAATATATATGCATATCGGTATCATCGGTGAAGGATTGATCTAAAGAAAGAAGAAGAATACTATTTGGTTCTACTTGAAACCGATTTTCTTTTCTTTCCATATTTGTTTGAAAAAATAAAGAATAGTCGGTATATTTATCTTTTCGAACAACTTTATCCTTTTCTATGCGATATTCGTCGGTTTCGGTGGAACCGCCTTCTTTGGAAGAGGAAGGAGTTAAAAAGAACAATCGTATTTCCAAATCTTTTATTTCTGTTTGGATATGAATTTGTAAATTACAGTGGCTTTGTGGAATTTTTGTTTTGACATAGACTTTTTCTTTTTTATATTCGAAAAGAGTTTCGATAGTCGCCTCATATAGATCTAATTCTTGATAAATAAAATGGATATCATTCATTTCTAATGGTTGTTGGTGATGAAGAAATTCCAACTTAAATAAATCGAATTTAAAGAAATCATCTCTATATGGTTTATAATAAGGACTTTTTGTGTCGGACATATATTGAATTTTTTGTTGATTGGAAGCCTTTATAAAGGTTTGATAAGGTTTCGGTAAAGAAACGGTAGAACCTGCCCAAATTTTATCGGTCATACTGCATAAAGGAATAGAGGTGTATTTTTTGTAGAATCCCTGTAATCCTGTAAAATCACAAGTAAAAGCGAAATCACCATTTCCGATAGATAAAGGATTTTCTAAATCTATTGTTGTATGTTTGATATTAAATTGTTGAATAAAGTCTTTTTTCATTATATCACCTTATTTTAAGTATAACGACATTCAAAAATTATTGCAAGAGGGGAAATTCTTCGTTAATTATAAAAGTAAATTCCGCTGACAAAGGTTGTAAAAAATAAGAATTAAAAAATAGAGCTAAATTCCGCT
>CANQDJ010000043.1 GCA_947592005.1 uncultured Anaeroplasma sp. | reverse complement strand
TGCCTTTAATTCTTATAAATAAATATTTCAATTTTTTTATTAAAAATCTCTTGATTTATTTATAGTTGGCTCCTCATCTTAAATTATAACCCGATTTTATTAAAAATATAATGTTTTTTTACTCCATGCTCGACTAATCATTTAAAGAATCGTAATATTCTTTCTTCCTTTCATACATTCGAGAATCCGCTTCGGTAATCAAAGCCTCGATTTGTAAAGGATGTTCTTTAAAAGCCGTTCCTATCGCTAAATCAATTTCTTTGTTGGAGGCAATACATTCTTTTAATTTTTCAACTCTATTATTGTATTCGTTTTCCGAAACATCGGTCATTAAAACGACAAATTCGTCGCCACCCACACGATAAGAATATCCTCTAAATAAACTTAATAATATTTGACCGACTTGATTTAAACTTCTATCTCCCATCGTATGACCATGAACATCATTAATTCTTTTTAAACCATTCAAATCCAAAAAGATTACTCCCAAAGAATTCGGAAGATGTTCTTCCAATGCCGTAATCTCTTGAATATAAGAATTTCTATTTTTCAATCCCGTTAAACTATCTCTTGTGCTTAAAATCTGTAATCTTTCAATCGTTTTCGTCTTGGCAATATCATATAAAACAAAAAGAGAAATAGAACGTAAAATCGTCGTATCATAAATATCATATCGTGGATTATCGATTCCGATAAATCCTATAATCTTGCCATCGGCAGAAAACGGATATGCCAATAAAGATTGAATTCCCTGTTGTTTTAATATTTTATATTCTTCACTGTCTTCGGAAATCTCTTCCTCTAAAGATTGAATAAAAAGTGTTCCGTTATTTTGAAAGGCTTGAATCCATCTGTCAATGACAGATAGAGGGATATCTTGTAGATTTTGAATTTGAGGCGTAATTCCCTTTTCCGCATACTCGTATGTGTTATATGTAATTTGTTTGTCGTAATCTATATTGAAAATATATCCTCGATCCGCTTGATAATATTTACATATTTTTTCTAGTATTTGTTCTATCGCATCATCTCTGGATTCACTTATTTTTAAATAATTCATAAAATTAAAAATAGTTGTTTCTACCAATTTACGACGTTCGTTTTCTATATTTTTCAATTCTCCTTCCGTAATATCTATACCTATTCCGAAACAACATTTTTTCCCATTATACTCCATTATTTTTTGTTTTAATAAATAATATTGTTTAGTTTGAAATATAAAACTTTTTCCCATATTAAATTTTTCGGATAAAATATTTTCATTACAAATTTCACACATTCCGGTTTGAATCGGAATAATATCTTCAACCTTTTTACCGAAATAATCTTTTACATGCAAACTATTTCTCAATTTTTCATTCAAAAAAACAATCGTTCTATCCTCTAAATTTACAATAAAAATATACTCGTCAATTTCATCTAAAATATGAAATCCATTCTTATCTCCCATTTTTCTCTCCTACATTTCTTACTTATTTTGTAAATACATTCTTTGATATTCTTCATTTACTTGTTCTAAAAGAATTTCATCTTCTACTTCTAAAAGTTCATATTGATTATTTTCAAAAAATACATTATAAACAATCACTTCATCTTTATCATAACCCATATTAATTGGATGTAGAATGGCAAATATCTCATCATTTAATGATAAAACGGCAACTTGTTCGAATTCCATAAGATTTCCATTCGAATCCGAAAAAATAATATTTTCGTTATTTGATTTATCCAATAATTTTTCATAAGGACTTTGTTTTGCCATGCTTATCACCACCTTTATTTTAACATATTTTTCATTAAGTGAATATAAAAATAATCTGGTTATATAAATTTTTTCAAACTGGTTCTTTTTTTTAATTAAAAATAAATTAAAATTATAAGAAAAGAAAGAAGGATTTATATGAGCAAAAAAATAGTAACCATACAAGACATTTCCTGTTACGGTCAATGTTCTATTACCGTAGCACTACCTATATTATCCGCCTACGGAATAGAAACGGCGATATTGCCTTCCGCTATATTATCTACCCATACTTCGGGTTTTAAGGACTTTACCGTTTTAGATTTAACAGAAGAAATGCCTAAAATTATTCAACATTGGATCAAAGAAAATATTTTATTTGATGCCATATATACTGGCTATATCGGCGATGTAAGACAATTTGATTTAATCTTGGAATGCAAAGAAAAATTATTAAATGGCACAGGCCTATTTATCGTAGATCCCGCTATGGCAGACAATGGTAAATTATATCCCGCTTTGGATATGAAAATCGTAGAAGGTATGAAAAAAATCGTTTCCGTATCGGACTATTGTATCCCAAATATCACAGAAGCATGTCTTCTTACCGATACACCGTATAAATCGAATTTTACAGAAAAAGAAATAGAAAATCTATTGAAAAAACTTTACGCAATGGGTTCAAAACATATTATATTAACCGGTTACCAAGTAGAAAATAAAATTGGTGCGATTGCCTATGACGGAAAAGATAAAATAATCGTATTAAAAGAAAAACAACTCACTTCTTATCATGGAACAGGAGATATTTTCTCCAGTGTCATTGTGGCAAACATTTTAAACCATAAAGATTTAAAAGAAAACCTAAACGATGCGACAGAATTTATCATTCAATGTATTAAAAAAACCATATCAGATTCTACACACTCTTATGGAGTAAAATTCGAAGATGTATTATATGGAAAGAAATAAATCTTAAAAAAAAGACGGAAATTTCCGCCTTTTTAAGTGTTATACAATTTTATCTTTCACTTAGCATCTAAAAAGCGGATGGACTAACACCAATCCGCTTTTTATTTTAAAATTTTTTCGTTTTGATTTTTCCTGTAACACTTCTACTGAATCTTTTACAATGCTCTTGGGCTTCTTCATTTCCGTTTTGACTTGCCAAACGATACCATTTAAACGCATCTTCTAAATTGGCAAGTGGCACACCCAAACCTTTTTCCAAACATTCTCCCAATCGACACATCGCATACGCATCACCGGCTTCAGCCGCTTTTGTCCACCAATATTTTGCCGTAACCAAATCCGGTTCTCCATCATCGGGTGGCAGCGTATATCGTTCTGCCAAATGAACCATAGCCAAAACATTTCCTGCAGTAGCGGCTTTATTCCACCAAGCCATAGCCTGTTGATAATTCATATACACACCATTACCGGACGCATAACATTCTGCCAAAGCGTTTTGTGCTTCGGGATTATCCGCATTGGCGGCTTTCATCCACCAATAAATCGCATTTTTCATAGATAGCGGGACACCATTACCGGACGCATAACGATTTCCCAATTTTACTTGAGCCGTTACATTTCCTTGATTTGCCGCCAATTCATAATAATGAATAGCAAGTTCCGTACATTGTAATGTTCCGACACCATCGGCATAACAATCGGCAATTCTTTCTTGGCAGTAAGAATCCCCTGCTTCTGCTCCCGCTAAAAACAATGTTGCGGCCCCTTTTTGTTTTCCCAACATTTCATAACAAATAGCCGCTTCTTTTTGGGCTTCAACAACTCCTTGTTTTGCCGCATGAACAAGCCACTGTGCCGCTCTTGGAATATCTTTTGTAATTCCATCTCCGTTTTTGTAAGCCATACCCAAATAATATTGGCTTAAAGGGTGTGCATATTTTGCCGCTTCGGTAAACCACGCTACCGCCTGAGTGGAATCTTGATGTATTCCTGTACCTTCCAAATAACATAATCCAACCATATAACACGCTTCTGTTATTTTATTTGTAGCGGCAGTCATAAATAATTGAAATGCCCTTTTAATATCTTTGGCTATACCTTTGCCGTAATAAAGACAATCCGCCAAATAATAACATGCCGCAAAATTATCCTTGTCGTTTTCCACGATTTGAGTAAACAATCCGACGGCTTCTTTATACTTTTCTTCTTCATAAAGTTCTTCGGCACGCTTATATACACCTACATATTGATTTATTACATATTCCGGCATTTTTTCATCTCCCTATAAGGTATATTTTTATTTTAACTTAAATTATAAAGAAAAACAAGGAAAGTCGGCTAAAAAGTCTTCTTTCCTTGTCGTTATTACTCATTGCTTATTCTTCGTCTTCTACAACGAAATCTACACTCTCTTCGGTTTCTACGTCCGTTGAATCGTCTTCTTCGTTTAATTCCTCTTCTTCAGAATCCACACTATCCAATACTTTTTCATAAACAGTCGGATCTTCTTCAACCGGTTTATGTTCGTATTCGAATTCGTCTTCAACCAAAATACCTGTACCTGCCGGAATCAATCCACCGATTGTTACATTTTCTTTTAATCCACTTAAAGAATCACTCTTGGATTGAATGGCAGCCGCAGTCAATATTCTCGTTGTTTCTTGGAAAGACGCTGCAGATAAGAAAGAATCTGATGCCAAGGCAGCCTTCGTAATACCCAATAATAACGGACGACCGATAGGCAACTGTCCGCCTTCTCTTAATACTTTCGCTGTCGCTTGTTTAAATTCTTGTAAAGAAACATCTCTTCCCGGAAGAAGATCCGTATCTCCTTCTTGAATAATATGAATCTTTCTCATCATTTGACGAACGATAATTTCAATATGTTTATCGGAAATTTCAACAGATTGAGAACGATAAACCTTTTGAACTTCTTCCACAATATATTTTTGAACCGCTTCGGCATTTAATATACGTAATAATTCTTTCGGGGCAATAGATCCTTTCATTAACTTTTGACCACGCTTAATAAGAGAACCTGGCTTAACCAACAATTCCGAAGTCGCATCTATACCATACGTCTTTTCTTCGCCTGTATCCTCATTCTTTATTTTGACAGACAATCCTGCCTTTGTCTTCTCGATATCTTCTACTATACCATCGATTTCCGAAATAGTCGCTTTTCCTTTTGGCTTACGAGCCTCAAACAATTCTTGAACACGAGGAAGACCTTGTGTAATATCTGCAGTTGAGGCAACACCTCCTGTATGGAAAGTACGCATGGTCAACTGAGTACCCGGCTCACCGATAGATTGAGCGGCGATTGTTCCAACGGCTTCTCCGACTTCAACTACCATATTGGTAGCCAAATTACGACCATAACACTTCATACAAACTCCCGTTTTGGCATCACAAGTTAAATTTGTTCTTAAATAAACTTGTTTTAACCCTGCTTCCGCAATCTTTTGAGCCATTGCTTCATCAATCATTTCATTTCTTTTAGCAATGATTTCTCCCGTGCGTTCATCTAATATATCTTTTGCGGCAAATCGACCGATACACCGTTCATATAATGGCACAACAATCTTATTGGAATCATCTATAATATCTTCTACCATCATACCCTTTTCGGTTCCGCAATCTACCATAGAGATAACTACATTTTGAGAAACATCGACCAAACGACGAGTCAAATATCCAGATTCTGCCGTCTTTAATGCCGTATCGGTTGAACCTTTACGAGCACCATGAGTGGAAATAAAGAATTCAGATACGGATAATCCTTCACGGAAGTTTGCCTTAACCGGCACTTCAATTGTTTCTCCTGCCGTATTACTCATTAATCCACGCATACCGGCAAGTTGGGCAAAGTTAGATGCATTACCACGAGAACCGGAATCTGCCATCATAAAGATATGATTGTCTTTTTGTTGAGAAAGTTCTTTCCAAAGACCTTCTTGAATTTGATTTCTGGCATCTTGCCATTCTTTTTCTACCAATTTCTTTCTTTCTTTGTTAGTCAAAAGACCCATTTCGTACATTTCTGTAATTTCATCAATCTTCTTATCTGCTTCAGCAATACGAGTTGCTTTCCCTTTGTAATCCAAAACGTCGGCTGCGGATATCGTCAAACCGGCTATTGTAGAATATTGGAAACCCAAATCTTTGATTCTATCCAACATTCTGGAAGTTTCAGTAATTTGGAATCTTTTAAATACTTCCGCAATAATTCTGGCAATAAATTTCTTTTTGAACGGAGATACTTCCGGACGAGCCAATAATGCATCATATGTATTATTCGGATTCTTCATATCCAAGAAATATTTAGACGGAGTTGCCTTCGTCAAATTTTCTTCTTCCGGCTCATTCAAATAAGGGAACTCATTCGGCAATATATTATTGAAAATCATTTTACCCAAAGTAGTAAATAAATAATTACTTGGGGCTTTCGCACTTTCAAATTTAGATTTCGGTAAATAAGAAATATCTACAAAAATACGAGTATGTAATGTAATTGTTCCATTCTTATATGCCATATATGCTTCATCAAAATCTTTATAGAAATGTCCCTCATTCGGTTCTTTTTCTCTTTCCAAAGTCAAATAGTAATTTCCCAATATCATATCTTGAGAAGGTGTAACAACCGGTTTCCCGTCCTTTGGATTCAAAATATTATTGGAAGCCAACATCAAAAGTCTTGCCTCGGCTTGTGCCTCCAAAGAAAGAGGTACATGGACAGCCATCTGATCTCCATCGAAGTCCGCATTAAACGGCGTACAAACCAATGGATGTAGACGAATTGCTTTCCCTTCAATCAATACCGGTTCAAACGCTTGGATTCCCAATCGGTGTAATGTTGGGGCACGATTCAATAAAACCGGATGTTCTCGAATAACATTTTCCAAAATACTCCAAACATTATCCTCTTGATTATCACAAATCTTATTCGCAACGGCAATACTATTGCCTTCTTTCATTAATTCTCTTAAAACAAACGGTTTGAATAAAATCAAAGCCATTTCTTTTGGAATACCGCATTGATACATTCTCAAAGAAGGTCCGACAACAATAACGGAACGTCCGGAATAATCCACCCGTTTTCCTAACAAGTTTTGACGGAACCGTCCTTGCTTACCACGCAACATATCGGATAAACTCTTTAAAGAATGATTCCGATCCACTGCCGCTTTCTTTCCACGCTTGGAATTGTCGATTAAAGCGTCAACTGCTTCTTGAAGCATTCTCTTTTCGTTTTTCGTAATCAAATGCGGAGCATTTTGTTCATATTGCTTTTTCAAACGATTATTTCTATTCAAAATACGACGATATAAATCATTCAAATCCGTCGTTGCGAATCTTCCACCTTCCAACTGTACCATAGGACGTAAACTAGGTGGAATTACAGGTAATATTTCCAATATCATCCATTCCGGTTTGTTATCGCTCTTTAAGAACGACTCGACAATCTCCAACCGCTTTATACTTTGTTCTCTAAGATGTTTAGAAGAATTCTTCAACTCTTGTCTAAGTTTTCGTTCTTCTTCTTTTAAATCCAAATTCTTAAGTAACAATTTAACCGCTTCGGCACCTGTTTTCGCAACAAATTGATTTGGATATCTTTCGCTATAAACAGAATAATCTGCTTCCGTTAATATTTGACCTTTTTCCAATCCCGTATTTTTACCCGGATCGATAACAATATAAGAAGCCAAATAAACTATTTCCTCTAAATCCTTTGTTTTAAGTTCAAGTAATGTCGCCAACGGAGAAGGACTATTTCTTAAAAACCAAGTATGAACTACCGGACTGGCAAGTTTGATATGACCCATTCTTTCTCTACGAACTTTAGATTCGGTAATTTCCACACCACATTTTTCGCAAATTTTCCCTTTATCCGTATTTCTTTTAGACTTACCACAAGCACATTGATAATCTTTAGAAGGTCCGAATATTCTTTCACAAAATAATCCGTCCATTTCCGGTTTCAATGTTCTATAGTTAATTGTTTCATGCTTTAAAACTTCACCATGTGACCAAGATAATATCTCTTCGGGAGATGCTAAACCAATTTTAATATATTTATATTGTTTACTCATTTTCGATCTCCTCCACTACTTTTTTTCCGTATCATTCGAACGAATCGTTTCATGAATCTTAAAATCGACAATCGAACGATTTACTTCATTTTCTCCGTCCTCATTAATCAATTCGACATGAATACCCAAAGATTGTAATTCACGAGTCAAAACTCTAAAAGATTCCGGTATAGAAGATTCCGGTATCGGTTTACCATCAACGATAGCATCAAACGTCCGATCTCTGGCAACCAAATCATCGGATTTAACCGTCATCATTTCTCGTAATGTATGAGCCGCACCGTATGCTTGTAAAGCCCAAACTTCCATTTCACCAAACCGTTGACCTCCATTTTGAGCCTTACCACCCATCGGTTGTTGAGTTACCAACGTATATTTACCGACATTACGAGCATGCAATTTATCGTCAACCATGTGGCTTAACTTAACGAAATACATAATACCAACTGTAATTTTATTTTCAAAAGGTTCACCGGTTCTACCATCATATAAAACTTCCTTACCATCTGGTGCGAGTCCGGCTTCCGCCATAATTGCTTCAATATCTTCAATCGTCGCACCATCAAATACCGGTGTCGCAACTTGAATACCTAATTTTTTGGCGGCAATACCCAAATGTAATTCCAAAACTTGACCGATGTTCATACGAGATGGAACACCTTGTGGATTCAACATAATATCAATCGGTTGACCGTCAGCCGTAAACGGCATATCTTCAAGAGGTAAAATATTAGAAATAACACCCTTGTTTCCATGACGACCTGCCATCTTATCTCCAACTTGGATCTTACGCTTTTGAACAATAAAAATACGCACTACTTCATTTACTCCCGGAGCCAAATCATCGCCGTTGGCTTTAGAGAAGTGTTGAATAGATTGAACGACTCCTCCTCCACCATGTGGAACACGCAAAGAGGTATCTCTTACATCTCGGCTCTTTTCTCCGAAAATTGCCAACAATAACTTTTCTTCCGGAGTAGGATCGGTTTGTCCCTTCGGTGTCGTTTTACCGACAAGGATATCTCCTTCTTTTACTTCACTACCTGGTATAATAATACCATTGGCATCCAAATTCTTCTTACTCTCGTCCTTTACATTCGGAATTTCATATGTAAATTCCTCCGGCCCAAGTTTTGTATCTCTGGATTCAACAACAAATTCATCAATATGAAGAGAAGTATATACATCATCATATACCATCTTTTCGGACATAATAACAGCGTCCTCAAAGTTATATCCTTCCCAAGTCATAAAGGCAATTCTTACATTTCTACCTAACGCCAATTCTCCATTCTTCATAGATTGGCCATCGGCAATAATATCTCCCCGTTCAATTCTCTCACCCGGTTTAACAATCGGACGTTGCATAATCGCTGTCGCAGAGTTGGAACGTAAAAATTGATATAAGTCATAACGGTGAATATCTCCACCATCTTCTTTTACAATGATTTTCTTCGCATCGACATACTGAACAACACCAGGCATAGTGGCAACCAATGCTGAACCACTGTCCTTTGCCGCTCTATATTCCATTCCTGTTCCGACAATCGGACTTTCCGGATTGATAATCGGCACCGCTTGCCGTTGCATGTTCGCACCCATTAACGCACGGGTTGCGTCGTCATGCTCCAAGAAAGGAACACAAGCCGCTGCCACAGAAACAATTTGTTTTGGAGAAACGTCCATATAATCAATCTCTTCCGGCAAAACCATTTCTGTTTCTCCGTTACGACGACCGATTACACGATCTTCCGCAATGTGTCCTTCTGCATCTAATTTCGTTGAAGCAGAAGCGATAACTTTCCCTTCTTCTTTATCAGCAGATAAATATACAATCTCATCAGAAACATATTTGACTCCCTTTTCATCGGTTTTAACAATAAAATAAGGAGTTTCAATAAAACCATATTCATTAACTTTAGCATACGTTGCCAAAGAAGTAATTAATCCGATAGACGGACCTTCTGGTGTTTCGATAGGACACATACGTCCATAGTGTGAATTATGAACGTCACGCACTTCTACACCCGCTCTATCTCTAGCAATACCACCAGTACCCAATGCGGAAATACGTCTTTTTTGAGTAATTTCGGCCAACGGATTGATTTGATCCATAAATTGAGATAATTGACTTGAACCGAAAAATTCCTTTAAAGAAGATGTCAAAGGCTTAATATTAATCAAATTCTGCGGAGTGGCTTTATCCACTTCAACCGTTGACATTCTATCTTCAATATTCTTTTTCAATTTGGCAAAACCGATACGGAATTGATTTTTTAACAATTCTCCGATTAACCGTAACCGTCTATTTCCCAAATGATCGATGTCATCTAAATTTCCAACACCGGAATACAAATTAATGAAATAACTTACGGAAGCCAAAATATCGGACATCGTAATATGTAATACTTTTTCTCTATGGTCGTTACCGATAACCTTAACTTCTTCCGTTTTATCCTCTTTTTGAACGGAAATATATAAAATTTCATTTTCCGGATCTTCACATAAAGTATTTCCCAAATCAATCTTTTGACGGAAAGCGGCACGAGCCTTATTCAACCGATCATAAACTTCACCGACAATTTTTTCGCCCTTAGAAGCAATCTTTGTTCCGGCAGAATATAATAATTCCCCTGTTTCTTCATCGAAAATATCTTCTTTGGCTACAACATCTTCTGCCAAACTATGTCCTTTTGCCCTCTGCAAAACATCAAGTTTAATATTATATTTGAATCTTCCGACCTTTTGAAGATCATATTTGGAATCATCGAATAACCGTTGTGTAATCAAAGATCTTGCTCCTTCAACAGGAACTTTTTCTCCTTGACGCAATTTGGAATACACTTCAATAGCGGCTTCTTCACTATTGGTTGTGGTATCTTTTTCAAACGTTGCCGTCAAATGATCGTTTTCTCCGAATAAATCCGTAATTTGTTTATTGGTAGAAAGACCATATGAACGCAAAACCGTAGTCAACGGAATCTTTTTGGAACGGTCTAATTTGCCATACCAAACATCTTTCGAACCGGCTTCATACTCAATCCACGCTCCACGTGTCGGAATAACCGTTCCGCTGAATTTAACATCTCCCGTTTTCTTATCGATGTCTTTGGCATAATAAACACCGGAAGAACGAACAATTTGACTGATAATAACCCGTTCCGCTCCATTGATAATAAAAGTGCCCACCGGAGTCATATAAGGAATATCTCCCATAAACAATTCTTGTTCTAAAACTTCTCCCGTTTGATTATTTTCCAAACGAACATTTACTTTTAACGGGCGAGAGTAATTAATGTCTCTCAATTTGGATTCGACAATATCGAATTTAGAATCCTCAAAGTGATAATCCCCAAAATAAAGTTTCAAATCCTGATTAAAAGAGGAAATCGGTGAAGCGTCCTCAAATACTTCTTTTAATCCTTGCTCAACAAACCAATCGAATGATTTTGTTTGAATTTCGATTAATCCAGGTAAATCAACCTCCGTCCGAATTTTAGAATAATTTCTACGAACGGATTTCTTACCGTAATTAACGTTCTTGTAGTTCATACAAATTCCTTCTCTGTATAGGTTTCTATACAATCCCTTTCTAAAAATTTAAAACGACTTTTTGATTTAAAATCAAAGGTGGTTTTTTACCTTTTTTCGGGATACCCACGATTATAGTTAAACTACAAAAATTTGTAGATTTTTGTTTAAAATAAATCGATCAAAACATTAAAACCGCCACTTTACGCATTTTAATATTATAATATAATATTGACCATAATGCAAGCAAAATTTCAACATTTTATAAATAAAATGATCAGACTGTTGACAAACTAAAAATGTTAACAGTCTTTTCTTTTTACCTAGAGTTATACAGTGGATAAATATTTCTG
>CANQDJ010000042.1 GCA_947592005.1 uncultured Anaeroplasma sp. | reverse complement strand
TGAATTATCCACATAAAAAAGACAAACCCTTAGTTTCATTTCAAAAAAACTAAGGATTTGTCAACAATCTGAAAGGCTCTAAGAGGGATCTTAGAGTCTTTTTTAATTTACTTTGTTTTTATAGGGTTTGTTTTCTATTAGGCTTTGTATTGCATCAAAGGTGCATTGTATGGTTGCATATACGGCTTCTTGAGTGAAGAAGGCGTAGTGTTGAGTGAGAATGACATTAGCAAATTGTTTAATATACATAATGTTCTTTTTGGCAGATAATCCTTTAATTTCGGCTCCATAATCGATATGGGCAATGCCGTCTTCCCCTTCGATGGTATCTAAAGCTACGGCTCCTATTTTTAGGTTTTCGATTGCTTCAATTAGGGCTTCGGTGTCGATGAGCTCTCCTCTAGCGGTGTTAATGAGAATAACGCCGTTTTTCATTTTTTGTAGTGCTTTTTTATCGATAAGATGGTAGTTTTCTTTGGTTATCGGGATATGTAGTGAGATAATATCACAGGTTTTATAGATGAAATCTAAATCTTTGTATTCGGCATAGGAAGACAGTTCTTTGTTTTGTTTTAAATCATAACAATATATTTTACAGCCGAATCCGACTAATTGGCGGATAACGGTGCTTCCTATTTTCCCTGTTCCCACAATACCGATTTTCATATTTCTTAGTTCTTTTCCCATCATATTGTCTAGGGAAAAATCATTGACTAAAGCACGGCAAATGGATATTTTCGCCTTTCGCAACAGTAGTAACATCAACATTATGGTAAAGTCTGCCACGTTGTATGGTTCATAGGTGGAATTACATATTGTGATGTTTCTTTTTCGGCAGTATTCTAAATCAATGTAGTCATATCCTATGGTTCGGAATATGATTAGTTTACATTTAGAGAATCGATTTAAAATAGAAGTGTCTATCTTTTTTAAGGATACGATTGATATAGCATCATATTGTTCAGGGTGAGTTATCTGTTCTATTTGATGAATATCAAAAGAATAGATGTCAATAGAGATATTGGTTTGGGTTTGTAGTTGGGTGAAATACTCTTTTTCGTATTCCGCAACTCCGAATGCGGCAAATTTCATAGTTTTTTTCCTTTCTTTTTTTATTTTTTATTATACACTATTTTTAAATATTCGCAAATCCGACAATTTTTTTTAATTTGGTTCACTCTATATAGGCTATATGCATATACTACTTTAGGTGATAGTATTAAAACAAATATAGATGGTATAGATATTTTTTATAATAAAATCGGTTTGGGATATCCTATTTTGTTATTGCATGGTTGGGGAGCGAATAAAAATACATTTCAACGGCTTGCCGAAAATTTAAGTGATCGTTTTACGGTATATAGTATAGATTTACCGGGTTTTGGGGAAAGTGAAATAGGATTACCTTTAAATCTTTATGAAGTGGCGGATATTATATATCATTTTTGTGAGAATTTGAAAATTGAAAAACCGATTGTTTTAGGGCATTCGTATGGTGGAAGAATTTCTATTATTTATGCTTCTAAGTATCCGGTGGAGAAGTTGATTTTGGTTTCTTCGGCGGGAATTCGTCAAAATTTAAATTGGAGGAAAAAAGCGAAAGTTCGGGTTTATAAGATTTTAAAGAAATGCGGAATCAAGGTGAAAATGGGATCAAAGGATTATTTGAATAGTGATAATGTGAAAAGAAGAATGTTGGTAGATGCGGTAAATTGTGATTTAAAGAAGGTAATGAAGAAAATAGAAAACGTCGAAACGTTGTTGATATATGGTAAAGAAGATAAGACGACACCGGTGGAATTGGGAAAAATCATTGAAAAGAATATAACGGGAAGTGCTTTGGTAATAATGGAACATTGTGGGCATTTTCCTTATTTGGAACAACCTACGGTTTTCCAATTAATTTTAGATAGTTTCTTGGTTGGCGATGTTTCGTGATTTATTTTATTTTGATTTATGCAATATTAAAACTTTATTTTATTTTGGATATTTATCAACAATCTCATTATAATTTAAAAGAATATTTTCGGTTTTTCGGAAGAAATATTTTATGGTTGGACGGTTGTGTTTTTTTATCTGCCGTAACTGGATTATACAGTAAATATCCTATTGTTTGGATATGTTGTGGAATATATCTTATTTTATATAGTATTTTTTATTTCCATATAAAGGTCAAATTGGTATTCAGTAAACGGATTATTCGATTATGTATCGGATTGATTCTTTATGTGTTGGGGTTATATTGGATTCCTTTTGTCAATGCGTATTTATTGATTTTTATTGAATTCAGTGTTGGAATTGTGTTGTGGATAGAAGGAAAAATATCATCTTGTTTGAATCGAAAATATTTAAAATCGGCGAAAGAGAAATTAGATCATTATCAAGGAACAAAGATTGTTATTACGGGTTCTTATGGAAAGACTTCGACGAAGATGTTATTTCAACAGGTTTTACAAGTATATGCCGATACGATCGCTACAGTTAAGAGTTATAATACACCTTTGGGAATCAGTAAATTTATTCATTCTTCCTATATCGATTTATATTCGTATTTGGTGTTGGAATATGGCGTATCTAAAATAGGAGATATGAAGGAATTAAAAGAATTGGCTGTTGCGGATATAGCGGTGGTATGTGAAATAGGGTATATGCATATAAATGGGTTTAAAAATATTGAAAATATTGTTAAAGAAAAAATGCAAGTAATAGAAGGAAGTAAAATTGCTATCTTAAATTATGATAATCCTTGGATTCGAAATTATCCCGTTTCGAATGAGGTTGTTTTAACCTATGGTTTAGAATATGGGATGTATCAAGCCAAAAATGTGAAAGATGGATCGTTTGATTTTTATTATAAGAATCAATTTTTAGTCCATTTTGATACGAATTTAAAAGGGATTCATCAGATATTGAATCTTTTGGCTCCATTAAGTTATATTCATTATTTAGGTTTGGATTTGTCTTTGGTTGTCCGAACGGCAAGATTATTTCAAGTAGAACAAAATCGATTACAGGTAAAGCGATGGAAAGATAGAGCGATTTTAGATGATTCGTTTAATTCTAATTTGAATGGATTTATCGGAGCGTTAAAAGAACTTTCTAAAGAAAAAGGAACAAGGGTTGTTTTAACTCCGGGAATTGTCGAACTTGGAAAATATAAAAACCACATATATGAAGAACTTTCCAAGCACATAGTGGCAAACAGCGACATTGTGATTTTGGTTGGGTATAGTCAATGTAAGTCATTATATAAATTATTGAGCGATTATAATATAGAATTATATATGGTTCATGATTTTAAAGAAGGGTATGCGTTATATGAATGTATAGCCGAAAAATGTAAGTACAGTACGGTTTTAATCGAAAATGATTTGCCGGATATTTATAGAAGAGGATTGATATTTTGAAAATCGGTATTTTATTTGGCGGGAATTCTATGGAACATGAAATTTCCATTGTTTCGGCTTATAGTTTAAAGAAGAAATTGGAAGATCGGTATAAGGTTGTGATGATCTATATAGATTATCAAAACAGAGTATGGAATGTAAATAAGATGCGATTAGATGATTTTAAATTCAATCGCTATAAAAAAAGAAAAAAGACGGAATTTGTTTTTCATGGAATAAAAAAGAATTTTATAGATTGTATGTTATTATGTCAGCATGGGGAAAATGGAGAAGATGGATTAGGAGCCGCATTATGTCGGTTTTATCATATACCTTATGTGGGAAGTGATATTATGGCAAGTAGTATAGGAATGGATAAACTTACAAGTTATCGGTTATTATCGAGTCAAAATATTCCTATGCTCGAAAGTATGGAATATAGTTATAAGGATTATTTGAATCAAAAGAAGATTTTATGGTATCCTTGTATTATAAAACCTCTTCGAGGAGGTTCTTCAATAGGAATTTATGTTTGTCAAACGGAAAAAGAATTCGAAGAAAAAATAATAAAAGCATTCGAATATGGAAAAGAAGTATTGATTCAACCATATTATGAGTCGTTGGTTGAGTATAATTTGGCGGTTTACGAAGATGGTTTTTCTCGGTTGGAACGGATAGATAAGAAAGACGAAATATTTTCTTTCGATAATAAATACAATGAATCTTTTAAGTTGATGCATCAAACATTGGAACATAATTCTTTGACCAAAGAATTTGAAGAATTGGGTAGAAAAGTATATGATATATTGCGTTGTAAAGGGATTATCCGCATCGATTTCTTTATGATAGATAAACGAATCTATGTTAATGAGGTAAATGTTTTACCTGGAGCGTTGGCAATGTATCTGTTTGAAGATTTTAAAACGGTTATTGATTCTTGTATTCAAAAAGCGATAAGGGATAAAATGGTTATATATAAACGAGGGAATTTTTTAGCCAAAAGTAATATAAATAAATAATAATCATATAAATAAATTTAAACTAGACTAGAAGTGTCTTGTGTGGTAAAATAATACCTAAGAAGGTGGTATTTTGAATCATTCAAAGGCGACCAAGACACAGCGTTTTGTAGCATATCTTATTGACTTTTTGGTAATTGATATTTGTGTGGCTCTTCTTTCTTATGGTGTGAGATCCTTTATCCATTTTGATGCGGATATGGTAGTGTCCATGCAAAACAATTTCTTAGAAAAATTTATAGATTATTTTTTAGAACCGGGGACTGAAAATAAATCGACAATGATTTCTTATTTTCAATCTTATTTGAAGTATTATTTTACGAATTTGGGAATTACTTGGGGTGTTTCTTTATTTGTTGTAGGAATTTATTTGGTGATTATTCCTATGTTTTGTAATGCGAAAACATTGGGTAGAATGGCAATGAAGGTTGAAATTGTTCAAAAAGATGGCAGTAAAGTAACGAAG
Organism: uncultured Anaeroplasma sp.; assembly: GCA_947592005.1. Taxonomy (GTDB): domain Bacteria; phylum Bacillota_I; class Bacilli_A; order Acholeplasmatales; family Anaeroplasmataceae; genus Anaeroplasma. Next base: position 6,885 of record CANQDJ010000042.1, on the reverse strand, counting down.
AAGAATATTATAATGAGAGAATTGGTTGGAACGTTATTGTTTTATGTATTCTTAGGTTCTTTCAGTATATTTTTGGCTACAATTATATTGGTAACGACTACCGGCAGATCTTTGGTGGATTTTATCGGAAAGACCAATTTGGTTTCTATGACAGGACAACCGCAGAATCCGAATTCGGGGCAATGGTATAAAGAGCCTTCTAAGGAAGAATTTATCGATGCCGAATTTAAAGAAGTGAAGGAAGATCCTTCCGATGACGAATATCATATTGTATAAGGTAAGTATATGAAACGATTTACGATTATTCGAAATAACTTTGAACGACCATCTCTTTTTTTAGATTTGTTTAAGGGAATGATAGGCCCTAGAATACAAGTGGAAGAGTATGAAACATATTTGATTTTGTATTATGAATATGAGTCATTGGAAGATATACATTCGATATTTTTATCGATCGCAACGGAATTGATGATTGATATTGTGGCATATACTTCATATTATGAAGATAAAAAGCAAAAAGAAGAATTAAGAATTGCGAAAACGTGGATTAAAGAATTGAAAAACGGCAGTTATGATTTGAAAAAGGCATTGTTGGAAACTGGGAATTGTTTATATAAAAAAGAGATATTGAATTTGATATTGGACGGAACGGGAATAGATGAAGAATTTATTCGCAAATTTGCTGAAGCAGATTTGAATGTTACCAAAGCGAGTCAAACGATGTTTGCCCATCGTAATACGATTTCTTATAAATTAGATCGATTCTATGAGATCTCGGGGTTTGATTTAAGAAAGTTTCAAGATTGTTATATGCTTTATCAACTGATTGTAGTAAAATAGCACACATTTGTGTGCTTTTTGTGCAAATTGCACATGGAAATACTGAAAGGGTTTTCTTATAATAGAAGTAAGAAATTAGGAGGAATTTAAAATGGCAGTATTGGACTTAAATAATATTAATAAAATTTATCCAAATGGTGTACAAGCCGTATTTGATTTTAATTTACACATCGACGATAAGGAATTCATTATCTTTGTCGGACCTTCCGGTTGTGGAAAATCAACAACGCTTCGTATGATTGCAGGTTTGGAAGATATTTCTTCCGGTGATTTTTATATCGATGGGGTAAGAATGAATACCGTAAGCCCGAAAGATCGTGGAATAGCGATGGTATTCCAATCTTATGCATTGTATCCACATATGACTGTATTCAATAATATGGCATTCGGATTACAATTACGTCGTGTACCGAGAGAAGAAATCGCTAAAAGAGTTGCGGAAGCGGCTAAGATTTTGGGATTGGAAGCATTCTTGAATCGGTATCCACGTCAATTATCTGGTGGACAATGTCAACGTGTTGCGTTAGGTCGTGCTATTGTTCAAAATGCGAAAGTATTCTTATTGGACGAACCGCTATCCAACCTAGATGCGAAATTGCGTGTTACCATGCGTGGTGAGTTGACGAAATTGCATAAAAATTTGGGTTGTACAACCATTTATGTAACCCATGACCAAATCGAGGCAATGACAATGGCTAATCGAATTGTCGTTATGCGTGATGGTCGTATTCAACAAGTTGGAACACCAAAAGAAATTTATGATTCCCCGTCTAACGTATTCGTTGGCGGATTTATCGGAACACCTCCGATGAACTTCCTTCATGGAACATTAAAAGACAATGGTCAATTTGTAAGTTCCAAAGGCAATTATATTTTGCGTATCCCAGAAGGAAAATTGACTGCCGCAAGGGAAAAAGGATATGAAAATAGAGAAGTAATCTTCGGTATTCGTCCGGAAGACATTACCGATAATAAAGATGTTATAACTGCATATCCGGAAGCCGTTCTTGATATTACGGTTGAAATTTCCGAATTGCTGGGTGCGGAAACCAATATTTATGCGACAGTAGATGGAGATCCGATCATCGCTTCTGTAACAGCCAGAGATGATTTGGCACCAGGACAACCATTAAAATTGGCTATTGATATGAATCATTGTCATTTGTTTGATCCGGAATCAGAACTTATTATTAAGTAAAAATAAAAAGAGACTGTGAAAAACCTAACGAATAAAGTAGAATTCACAGCCTCTTTTTTTATAAAAAGTATTTAATCTTTGTGTTTTAAATTGGGACAAGAAATTTCAAACATATCGTCAATCATATTGTGTATAAGATGGGCAACACGATTATTTGCTAAAGTATATAACATTTCTTTTCCGACTTTTTTGGATTCTATAATTTTATGTTGTTTCAATAATTTTAAGTGATGAGAAACGGCAGGAGAAGACATATTGATTGCCAAAGCGATGTCTGCCACACAATCGGTCGTATGGCACAATAACCATAGTATCCGTAGTCGGGTCGGATCGGAAAGGGTGGATAAAACATCGGTAACTTCTTGGGCTTGGTTATAGTCTGGAAGTTTTTCTATTAATTGATTCAAATCTAAAGAATGTTGATGAAATTTAGGCATAATTTTTCCTTCCTTCCGGTGAATGAATTTTATTTTTTTTCGATTTATGATAATATTATATCATAAATCCTATTTTTTTAAAAATATTATATTTTTTTATTTTATTTTTTGAAAATAATAGTATAATTGTAATTGTTACAAAGGGGGGTTAAAATATGTTAAAACTAAAAGATATAACCAAAGTATATCAAGTGGCGGATACGAAAGTTGATGCATTGAGAGGGATTAATCTTTGCTTTAGAAAAAATGAATTTGTTTCTATATTGGGGCCTTCTGGTTGTGGGAAAACCACATTATTAAATATAATCGGCGGTTTGGACAAATATACTGACGGAGATTTATCCATTAATGGTCGAAGTACAAAAGAATATAAAGACAGAGATTGGGACGTATATCGTAACCATCGGATTGGGTTTATATTTCAAAGTTATAATTTGATTCCCCATCAAACTATTTTGGGGAATGTGGAATTGGCATTGACGATTTCCGGTTTATCAAAAGCCGAGCGTCAAGAAAAAGCCAAAAAAGCGTTAGATAGAGTAGGGCTTTCTAACCAATATAACAAAAGACCGAATCAATTATCCGGTGGACAATGCCAACGTGTTGCCATTGCTAGAGCGTTGGTAAATGAACCTGAGATTTTATTGGCGGACGAACCGACGGGAGCGTTGGATACCGTAACTAGTATCCAGATAATGGATTTAATCCAAGAAATCGCTCAAGAGCGGTTGGTTATTATGGTTACTCATAATCCTGAATTGGCATATAAATATTCAACAAGAATTGTTAAATTATTAGACGGAAGTATTACAGAAGACTCGAATCCGTATTCCGAAGAAGAGGAAATGAAGGAAAGTTATGCGGAGGAAGAACAAATAAAAGTCAAAGAAAAAGCCAAAATGAGTTTTTGGACGGCGTTTAAATTATCTGCCAAGAATTTGTTTTCTAAGCGTGGAAGAACGATTATGACTTGTTTTGCCGGATCGATTGGTATTATCGGAATTTCTATGGTATTGGCTGTTTCGGCAGGTGTCAAAGGATACATCAAAGATATGCAAGATGATATGTTATCCGGGAATCCGATTACCATAGAAGAAGAAACACTTGATTTTTCTTCTATGATGTCGATGTTAACCCCGTCGCAAAAAGCGGAAGTTATAAAGAAAGCCCAAACGGTTAATGTGGATTTTTTGATGGAACAACTTCTAGATCAATATAATACACTTCAAAAAGTAACGATTTCCAATGATATTACTCAAGAATATGTGGATTATGTCAGTCGAATTCCTTCCGAATATGCCGCTTGTATCAGTTTAGACTATGGTTTAGATATGACCAATAATATATATACCGATTTTCCTCAAACCAGCGATTTGACAAAAAATACCAGTTTGAGTGCGATTCGGGAAAATTATATTGCGGTATTAAAACATATTGAGGGATTAGGAGAATATTCCGCATATATAACGAATATAGTGAATTGTTTTGCTCAAGCACCGAATAATGAAGAATATATCAAATCTCAATATAATATTTTAAATGGAAGAGTTGCCACTAAAGCCGATGAAATTATGGTAGTTTTGGATAAGGATTCTCAACTTACCGATTTGGTATTGGCTGAATTGGGATATTTTGTTCAAGATGATTTTATCGAATTGGCAAAAGATATTAAAGAAAATCCGGATTCCGAGCATCGAGATTTCAAAAAAGAATTTTCATATGACGAGATTATGGGTAAAGAATTTACATGGTATAAAAATGATTCTATATTTTATAAGCCGGTTCTTTCCAATCCTTTTGTAAAATATAATTATCACGCTTTTGAAAATGACATCGAAGATAGGACTGATGCCTTGAAATTAAAAATTGTTGGTATTTTAGAGCCAAAAGAGGATATTAATTATGGGTGTTTAACTTCCGGATTTTATTATACAGAAGCCCTAACGAAATATGCTTTAGATAAAAACAAAGATTCTGAAATCGTTAAAGAACTTAAAAATACCTCTTCCGACGAAGCAGGTTTAGGGACCTCTTCTGGAATCAGCAGTGGAAAATATAAATATGGTGATTTTTTGGTGGATACCGGCATAACTTATGATTTTGAATACAAATTCGATGGAAAAATTTATAGCGAAACGGGATTTGTCGGAACCGAGAATATGATGATGTCTTTATTGAATGGAATGGGTATTTCCATCGGACAAATGGAAGGTTCAGTATACACGTTAACTCTTCGCCAATTGGGTGGGGAAATGGTTGCTAATTCTATTCGAATATACCCTGTTAATTTTGTTTTAAAAGACAAAGTAACAGATTATTTGGATGCTTGGAACGGAGAGAATTCTATTTTTATTGATGGAAATGAGATATTAGCCCCGAGAGAAAAAGTTACTTATACGGATAATGTCGGATTGATAATCAATATGGTCAACACTTTAATCAATGTTGTTACATATGCGTTAGTTGCTTTTACCGCATTGTCTTTGGTTGTATCTTGTGTAATGATTGGTATTATTACTTATGTTTCCGTTGTCGAAAGAATAAAAGAAATCGGAGTTATTCGTTCTTTGGGTGGTCGAAAACGAGATGTATCTCATTTATTTAATGCCGAAACATTTATTATCGGTTTAATTGCCGGTGTAATTGGTATCTGTGTTACATATATTTTATCGGCAATCGCCAATTTAATTATCGGACATCTTGTGGGAATATATACGATTGCTTCACTGCCTTTCTATCAAGCATTGATTATGATTGCGGTAAGTATAATATTAACTTGTATATCAGGATTGATTCCGGCAAGAAGCGCTGCAAAGAAAGATCCGGTTGTCGCTTTAAGAACAGAGTAATGGAAATAGAGGAGATTTCTCCTCTTTTCCATTTTAAGGAGAAAATATGCTAGAACGTTTAAAACCTTTTATTCATACGGAATATAAAACTTTCAATGAAAAAATCATTCCTTCTTCAAAACCTATATTAGGTGTATATACGAAAGACTTAAAAAAGATTGCCAAAGAAATGGTTTCGCAAAAAGAGTTTTCGTTTTTATATCAATTTCATACTTATTTTGAAGAAGATATGATACATATTTATATGCTTACATATTTGAATGATTTTTCATATTTATATCCATTGCTTCAACAAACTATACCTTTGATTGATAATTGGGCAATGTGTGATCAACTGGTTTGTAATCTTCATATTGTTCAAAAATATAAAAAAGAATTTTTAAAATTAATAGAAGAATATCGGCATTCTAATAGAGAATTTGAAATTCGATTTGTTTTAATTATGTTATTACGATATTATTGTGAAGAAGAGTATAAAGATTATATTTTTGATATAATAGGAACCGTAAAGAAAGATGCGTTTTATGTAAAAATGGGAATAGCTTGGTTACTTTGTGAATGTGCGATTTCCATGAAAGAAGAAACTTTTCTTTTTATTAAAAATTGCTTTTTGGAAGAAGAAATTATAAATAAAACTATTCAAAAAATAAAAGAATCTAGGAAAATATCACCGTTGGAAAAACAAAGATATTGTATGATGAAAAACGAAAGGAAAAAATATGATACGGTTGGATAAAATGTTGGCTCATAGTGGATATGGCACTAGAAAAGAAGTAAAAGAGTTTATTCGTAAAGGAAACGTAATAGTCAATGGCGAAATCATTTTAAATGACGATTTTAAGGTGAATGAGAAAGAAGATGAAATTATTATTGCCGATGAAACGATTGAATATGAAGATAAAGTATATTTAATGTTGAATAAGCCCGATGGCTATATTACCGCAACCATAGACGATAAAAATCCGACGGTATTGGATTTAATTTATGGATATGATTATTGTAATTTATTTCCGGTTGGACGTTTGGATAAAGATACGGAAGGGTTGATTTTATTGACGAACGATGGTAAATTGGCTCATCGGTTATTGTCACCGAAATATCATGTAAATAAAGTATATTTTGTTCGTTATGAAGGCAAACTTACCGATGAAGCCATAGATAGAATAATTAGTGGAATAGAATTGGAAGATCAAACGAAATGTCTTCCTGCGGAGATTGAGATTTTAAAGGATAATGAGGTTTTATTGACCATCCAAGAAGGTAAATACCATCAAGTAAAAAGAATGTTCGAAAGAGTAAATTGTAAAGTGATTTATTTAAAACGAATTCAATTTGGAGATTTGAAATTAGACGATAAATTGGAAATTGGAAAATTTCGTGAATTGACGGAAGAAGAAATTAACAAATTAAAGAACAAAAATAGTAAATAGAATTGACAAAGGTAAAAAGAAATGATACAATAAAAAAGCACGTCCGGAGGAAGGACGGAAATAGGTCTTTGAAAACTGTATATGACGCGAAAAAGACAGCAGAGAGAAGAAGTCAAGGAAATAAAAAACAA
>CANQDJ010000041.1 GCA_947592005.1 uncultured Anaeroplasma sp. | reverse complement strand
AACAGAAATTATATATAAAATATATAACATCCGTTATTTCTTTTTCAAATATTTAAATTTAGGAGGCAAACTCGGGTCATAGCCTTTTAAATTTAATATTTTTATGATATCATTAATCACGGATAGCTCCTTTCTTTAATATTAGTTCGTCACTTATATTTTATCAAAGAGCTATCTTTTTTTACATATAAAAAGTGAGGCTCTAAATTCTTTCTTTTACCCCACAATTTGGTAAAGCTCATTTAAAACCCCACAAAAAATTATATTACTTTTTATTTTTCGTCTTTGAGTAAAAAGTATAATTTTAATAAGGCTCTTTTTTCGATACGGGATACATAACTTCTCGATATTTTTAATTCATTCGCAATCTCTTTTTGGGTTTGGGCATCTCGAGATAGACCGTATCTTCTTGATATGATGTCATATTCTCGACTGCTTAATGTTTTTAATGCCCGTTCTAAATTTTCTTGCATCTTTTTGGATTCGTACGATTTATATAAATCGACGGTTTTATCTTCAATAAAGTCGAGAAGTTCCATTTCGTTTCCGTCTTTATCGGTAGCGATAGGGGATTGTAAATGAATTAAATTTCGTTTGTTTTTATTGGCTCGCAATGTCATTAATATTTCATTTTCGATACAGCGAGCGGCGTAGGTGGCAAGTTTATTGCTGGCGGAGATTTGGTAAGAATCTACCGCTTTCATCAATCCGATAATCCCGATGGAAAGGATATCGTCTTTATCTTCGGAAGTGTTTTCGTATTTTTTGGCGATATGGGCGACCAATCGTAGATTGTGTTCAATCAGTTTGTTTCTGGCATTTGGATCTTTGGTTGTTGCGTATTGGATAAGGTATTCTTTTTCCTCCTCTGCTGTAAGTTTTCGTGGATACGATTCGCTTTTGATTGCCCCAATAATGGGAAGTAAGAAAAAAATCACAAATAAAACTCCTTTATTTTGTAAGGAAATTATGTATAATATATTATGAGGTATTTTAAAATGATAAAAAAATTGATTCCAAATTATTATTTTAAATCTATTTACGATATTCCATACGATATATTGTATGCGAGAGGAATTCGACTTATTCTTACAGATTTAGATAATACTTTAATTTCATATAAAGAGAAATTGCCTACCGAAGCGTTGGTTCAATGGGTAAAACGATTGGAAGAAATGGGTTTTGAAATTATTATTGTTTCCAATTCCCGTAAGAACAGGGTAACGACGTTTGCCGAAGCGTTGGGTCTTCCTTGTGTTCAGTTTTCTATGAAACCATTGAAAAAGGGAATGAAGAAGGCGATTCGAATAGCGAAAAAGAAATATAAGAAAGAAGAAATTATTCTTTTGGGAGATCAATTAATGACCGATATATATGGAGCGAATCGAATGAAGATTGTATCGGCTTTGATTGAAGCAATCGATCGGAAGACAGATACGTTTCCTACGAGATTCAATCGGGGATTGGAACGGCATTTTTTAAAGAGGATAAAGAAGAAATATCCACAAAAGTATAATGAGGTTTTAGGTGTAGAGTATGATAGTTAAGAAATGTAAAGGTTGTGGGGCTATTTTACAAAATCAAGAGGAAGAAAAGGCGGGATTTATTCCCAATTTGACGGAAAATTCGATGTATTGTAAGCGGTGTTTCCGAATGAAAAATTATGGGGAATTACCAAAGATTGTCGCCACAAATAAGGAATATGAAATGGTAATTGATCAGGTGGTCAAGAGAAATGGGCTTATGATATTTATTGTGGATTTGTTTGCCTTTAAGGCGACGTTTCATCAAAGTATGATCGATAAATTAAAGAATAAAGATGTAATTATCGTTGCGAATAAATACGATGTTTTTCCCAAGAGTACCAATCCTTCTTCCATAGTGGAATGGGTGTCCAGACAATGTCAAAAGATTCATTTTAAAGTGAGTGCGATTCATATTGTTTCTTCTAAAAAAATGTATTTTATCGACGATTTGATGCGGACGATTGATTGGTTAAGAAGAGGAAGAGATGTGTATTTTGTCGGTTGTGCGAATGTGGGCAAGTCGTCTTTGATTAATGCGTTATTGAAAAGAAATACGACGATGCAGAATGATTTGATTACGACTTCCGTTATTCCGGGAACGACGTTGAGTGAGATTCGGATTCCGTTTTTTGAGGATAATCAGGCGTTGGTAGATACTCCGGGATTGATCAATCCGAGTGATGTTTTGAATCAATTATTGCCGAATAGTTATTTACGGATTGTTCCGAATAAAGAAATGAAACCGAAGACGTTCCAGTTGACTTCCGGTCATGCGTTATTTTTAGGTGGGTTGGCTTGTTTGAAATTTTTTGAATGTCATACTATATCGGTGATTGTATATACTTCTGCGGAGTTATATCTACATAGATGTAAGGTAGAGAATGTGGATAAATTATGGGAAACGCAGTTGGGTAATCTTTTGACTCCACCAACGAAGGAAGAGATGAAAGAACTGGAATATGAGGATAAGGAAGTTTTTTTTGATGGAAAGAAGAAAATGAATATTTGGTTTTCCGGTTTTGGTTTTGTAACTATTATAGGGAAATGTGATTGTAAAATACGATACATTAAGAAAACAGAGGTATATGTAACAAATGGAATCATTGGATTCGGTTCGGAAAATAGTAAGTGAAAAATATAAAAATGAACATAGGGAACGTTGGAATCATATTGTGGGTGTTGTTGAAATGGCACAATATTTGGCCGAAGTCTATCAAATTGATCCGCTAAAAGCGGGTATAGCGGCGTATATGCATGATTATTGTAAGTATGATGATTATTCGGAAATCGAAAAGATTTTGACGGAAGAAGAAATGAAAGAATGTCGAATGTATCCTTTTTTGTATCATGCGTATGGTTCTGCATATCAATATAAGGCATTCGGGGGAAAAGATGAGGAGATTTATCAGGCTATTCGTAATCATGTGTTTGGAAGACCGAATATGTCGAAGTTGGAAGAAATTATTATGATAGCGGATTATACGGAAAAAAATCGAAAGATTGATGAATGTATTCAATGTCGAAAGATACTTTTGGATAAGGGAATAGAGGAAGCGATCGTTTATTCTTTACGTTCGACGATGGATTATGTTTTGAAACAAGGGAATATGGTTCATCCAAGACAACAAGAGGTTTATAATGAATATAGTAAGAAGGTGGAAGAAATGAGATTGGAAGAAGAGATTATTCATGCGTTGGATAAGGTAAAAGCGAATGATATATTGGTTTATGATATGAAAGGAAGATCTCCATTATATGATGAATTGATTTTATGTTCTGTAAGTTCACAGCGACAAGCGGCTTCCGCAGTTACTTATATTAAGGAAAATGTGGAAATGGCAGGATTTAGTGTTCGAAATATAGAAGGAGTAAATTCTCCTTGGGTATTGATTGATTGCGGAGATGTGATTGTTTCTATATTTACTAAAGAAGAAAGAGAACATTTTGGATTGGAAAAGATATATATGGACGTACCGGTTAAAAAGGTATAAAGAAAAAGCGGTAAAAAAATCCGCTTTTTATATTTTTTCAGTTTTCGGAATGTTGAAATCTTTTTTTAAAGGTTTTTCATTATTGAAAAAGATATATTGATTAATGGAGTCTATTTTTTCTTTTAGTTCTATTTTGGCTTGAACCAATATATCTTCTAATGAAAAGGAATATGTTATATCTCCTACCAAATAGGGTTTCTTTCCTAAATTAAATAGGGAAGTATTTACTTTGGAAGAATATAAGTAGGTTGAAGCCTTTGGTTTTCTTTTGAATCGGAAGAAAATATCGTATAGTTTATACGGTATCATCTTCCATTTGGTTTTGGAGCGTGTGCAGTAAGAATAGAAGAATCGTTTTCGTTCTGTCGCTTTGGTGAAGTATTCTTTGGAACAAAAGAATTGGAATGTTTTGATAAGGGGATTATGAATGAGTTGTTCCATAAAATCTCGATATTGAAAAGCCGTTGGAAATACGGTAGGAAGAGAGATTTTGGTTAAATCCAATCCGTCTTTGCCTTTAGCGTAGTAATAATCAATCATATTACAGGCTTTATCGTATGACATTTTTTTATGGATACGGACGCTTAAAAAGGCATCTAAGTGTTCATGGAGTATGGTATGGGATACCATAGCGTAGACGAATAAGAGTTGGGAATAGTCGTTTTTTCTTTTTATGGAACGAATGCATTCCAAAATGAATGGATTCCATTCGTCGGAATGTAGTTTTTGATCTATGGCATATTTATCCTTTTTAAATGGATTGAATATTTTATAAAACATACCTAAATCCAAAAAGGTAGATAAATCGAATAATAGGTCATTATCATAGGTAAATTTTTGTTGGATTGGTGTAGGTAATGTTTCGACGCAATCTTTAAAAAAATAATAATGTAACATAGTTAAAGCCATAGGAATCACCCTATTTAATTATAAAATATTTAAAAGTATTTTTGTAGTATATCTTTTATTTTTTTTATGTTTATTGTAAAATAATATAGGATTGTAAAGGTTGGTGTAGAATTTATGAAACTTCTTTCCAAAGAAGCACAAACGGGAATATCTAGACAAATGTATAATCGAGGTAGAGATATTGATGTGGCATTATATAATTATTTAGATGATGTGATGCCGAAAGATTATGTGTTGGACGCTCTTATGTTTTATATGACGGACGATGGTGGATTCGGTAGAGGATTATATATCGACAATTATAATCCCAATGCGAGTGTATATCAGATTTATGAAGCATATCGGATATTAGATATGGCGGATATCGGAGTGGATTGTTCCAATGAGTTATATGATATGTTAATGAATCGTTCTATGAATTTTCTTTATAATCGAAGTGAGATTGTAGAGAATCGGTTTAATCCCAATGTGGCAACCAATGATTCTTACGCTCATAGTATGGAATTCAGTTATACGGAAGACAATAGGGTTATGTTCGGTTATGCGCCTACGGCGGCGTTATTGGGATATACGTTGTTGTTTTGTAAACCTACGAAGACGTATTATAAGAAAGCGTTGAAAATGATTGATACGATGTTGGTTGATTTTTATCAAATGGAACATCTTTCTAAATATGAGTTTATTTCTTTTAATAGTTTTTTAAATAGTATAAGGAAATTGGGTTTATATCCGGAAGATCAAAAGAAGATAGAAGAGAAATTGACGGATTTGGCTTTAAGAGAGGTCAGTTTGGATTTTAAGGATTCGACGAAGATACACCCGCTAGATTGTGGAATGTATCTTACGGATTCTCGGCTAAAAGAGATGATTGATCAGGAACTGGATTATATAATCGATTCGATTGCCCCACATGGTTTATGGGAATATGAAGGGGATTGGAAGACGAATAAATATGCGGAAGAAGACAGTGCTAAGATTAAGTGGATTGGTGCGGTTAGTGTAAATAAGTTTTATATTTTAAAGAAATTCGGTAGATTGGAATAATTTGAGGTGAAGGAAATGAAAAAAAGACCGGTTTGTTTAATTATTATGGATGGGTATGGGCTTGCCCAAGCCAGCGATACGAATGCGGTAAGTTTGGCAAAAAAGCCGAATTTGGATCGAATTTTTAAGGAGTTTAATTGTAAGACTCTACAGGCCAGCGGAGAAGCGGTAGGATTACCGGAAGGTCAGATGGGAAATAGTGAGGTCGGACATATGAATATTGGTGCGGGAAGAGTGGTTTGGCAATCTTTGTCCCGAATCAATAATTCGATTCGAACGAAAGAATTTGAGAAGAATGAAGCGATTTTACACGCTATAGCAAATGCAAAAAATAATCATAAGAAATTTCATATTTTCGGATTATGTTCCGATGGTGGAGTTCATTCTCATACTTCGCATATTATAGCGATAGCGAATCTTGCCCATAAGAATGGGATAGAAGATGTGTATTATCATGCGTTTTTAGACGGACGTGATGTCGATCCAAAGTCTGCTAAAATCTATTTGAAAAAGATAGTGGACGAAGGGAATGTAAAAGTCGCTACCGTAGGTGGACGGTATTATGGTATGGATCGGGATAAGAACTACGATCGAATTCAAGTAGCGTATGACGCTATGACGATTGGAAAAGGAGAATATTATCCGAATCCGTTTAAAGGAATTGATGCTTCATATGAAAAAGGAATTACCGACGAATTTGTCGTTCCTTTTGTCAGTGATAAAGATGGTATGGTGGAAAGTGGAGATTCTGTGGTATTTGCCAATTTTAGGCCGGATAGAGCCATTCAGATTTCTACCGCTATTTCAAATCCGGAAGGAATTGTTTATAATCCGGAAAAACCATATCGATTGAATACGGAAAAAGGACCAAGAAATGTATGTTATGTTTCTATGATGAAGTATGCGGATACGGTTTTGGGAGAATTGGCTTTCGGCTTACAAAAATTGGATCATTTATATGGAGATGTTATTTCAGAGGCAGGGTTAAAACAATTACGAATTGCCGAAACGGAAAAATATGCTCATGTTACCTTTTTCTTTGATGGCGGTGCGGATCGTCAAATTGAAGGAGCGGATCGTATTTTGGTGAATTCTCCGAAAGTTGCCACATATGATTTAAAACCGGAAATGAGTGCGTATGAGGTATGTGATAAGGTAGTAGAGGCAATTTATGAACGGAAGTATGATACGATCATTTTGAATTTTGCGAATTGCGATATGGTTGGGCATACCGGTGTTATACCGGCTGCGGTAAAGGCAGTGGAAGCGGTAGATGAATGTGTAGGTAGAGTGGTTTCCGCTTTGGACGAAGTCGGTGGAGTGGCTTTGATTACTGCCGATCATGGAAATGCCGAAAAGATGGCGGATACAGATGGGAAGCCATTTACAGCACATACGACGAATTTAGTACCTGTTGTTTTAACCACAAAGGAATATCAGTTGAGAGATGGAGGAATCCTTTCGGATTTGGCTCCGACTATGTTGGAGTTATTGGGTGTATCGATTCCGAAGGAAATGACTTCGAAATCTTTGTTGGTTAAGTAATTTTGAAGTGTGGGTATTGACAATCTCATTTTTTCATATTAAAATGTATGAAAAGCGATGAAGTGAAGGAGTATATGATATTATTTATTAGAGAGGATATGGTTGGTGAAAATATCTTATTGATATCATAGAAGGTAGTCATGGAGTTGAATGAATGAAATTAAGTAGTTCATTTCGTATTTCTACGTTACAGAACGAATGAAGGGCTATGAGAAATCATAGAACTAAGGTGGTACCGCGATAAATCGTCCTTAGAATTTGTAAATTCTAGGGGCTTTTTTTATGAAATTAATCGGAACAAAAATTATGATTCGTGAATTAAGTTTTAAAGATCAAGAAGCATTTTATGAATATGGAAAGAATCCCAATGTCGGACCTCAGGCAGGTTGGAAGCCGTTTCCTAATCGGGAAGTTGCCAATCAAGTATTGTCGGGAATGATTTTGAACAAAGGGACGTATGCTATAACGTTGAAGACGAATCCTAAGTTAATAGGTACCATTTCAATATATAATTATGGAATTCGAAAGTATAATAAAGTAAAATCTTTGGGATATTCTTTGAATGAAGCGTATTGGAATAAAGGAATAATGACAGAAGCGGTTCGACTTATCATTCAATATGTTTTCGAAAAAACTGATTGTGAGGTTTTGGAAGTCGGACATCATAGTGATAATTATGCGTCGAAAAAAGTGATTGAGCATTGTGGGTTTCAATATGATGGAAGATTATGTAAGTTTAAGAAATTATACGACGGAAGAGTCGTGGACGCTGATTTTTATTCTATGACAAGAGAAGATTATGAAAGGAAAAAGAAATATGAGTAAAGAAATGAAACCGAAATATGATTTTAAAGAAGTAGAAAATGGAAAGTATGAATTTTGGTTAAAAGGTGGTTTTTTTGAAGCGGGGGATAAATCCAAAGAACCGTTTACTATCGTTATACCACCGCCAAATGTTACCGGTAAATTACACATTGGGCATGCCTTAGATACTACATTACAAGATATTATCATTCGGCGGAAACGTATGCAAGGATATGATGCGTTATGGTTGCCGGGTATGGATCATGCGGGGATTGCCACACAGGCAAAAGTAGATGAGAAGTTAAAAAAACAGGGGATATCGAGATATGATATCGGCAGAGAAAAGTTTTTGGAAGTAGCATGGGAATGGAAGAAAGAATATGCGAAAACTATTCATTCTCAATGGGCAGCGATGGGGCTTTCTTTGGATTATACGAAGGAAAGATTTACTTTAGACGAGGGTTTGAATCGGGCAGTGAATTATGTCTTTATTTCTTTATATAATAAAGGATTAATCTACCAGGGAGAACGAATCATAAATTGGGACGTAGAGGCTAGAACGGCATTATCGAATATCGAAGTAGAACATAAAGATATCGAAGGGGCGTTTTATTACTTTAATTATCCTTTGGTCGATGGTTCGGGATATGTTACGATAGCGACGACAAGACCGGAAACGATGTTTGCCGATCAAGCGGTTATGGTTCACCCAGACGATGAACGGTTTCAAAATATTATAGGGAAACAAGTATGGATTCCCAATACGAATATTTCTATTCCGGTTATTGCTGATGCGTATGTAGATATGACGTTTGGAACAGGGTGTGTTAAAGTTACTCCGGCTCATGATCCAAACGATTTTGAAGTTGGAAAACGGCATCATTTGGCTATGCCTTTGTGTATGAATGAAGATGGAACAATGAATCATATGGCCGGAAAATATGAAGGAATGGATCGGTTTGATTGTCGAGAAGCCCTTTTAAAGGATTTGAAAGAAGCAGGGTTGTTTGTAAAACAAGAATCGATTATTCACTCTGTCGGTCATAGTGAAAGAACGGGAGTGGTTGTTGAACCAAGACTTTCTAAACAATGGTTTGTAAAAATGGATATTTTGGCAAAACAGGTATTAGAGAATAAAGAATATCGGTTCATTCCCGAACGGTTTAAACAAACGTTGGAACATTGGTTAACTAATATTCAAGATTGGTGTGTATCTCGTCAATTATGGTGGGGACATCGTATTCCTGCTTGGTATAAGGGAGATAGTGTCCTTGTGCAAACAGACTGCCCAGGGGAAGATTGGAAACAGGACGAAGATGTATTAGATACATGGTTTTCTTCGGCGTTATGGCCTTTTTCGACGTTGGGTTGGCCGGACAATACGGAATTATTCCAAAGATATTATCCAACCAATGTATTGGTTACGGGTTATGATATTATTTTCTTTTGGGTTGCGAGAATGTTGTTTCAAGGAATTGAATTTACGGGAAAAGCCCCATTTAAAGATATTTTGATTCATGGATTGGTTCGGGATAATTTAGGTCGTAAGGTAAGTAAGTCTTTGGGTAATGGAATCGATCCGTTTGAAGTAATCGAAAAATACGGAACGGATTCTCTACGTTACTTTTTAACGACCAATTCGGCTGCCGGATTGGATTTCCGTTATGACGAAACAAAAGTGGAATCTTCTTGGAATTATTTGAATAAGTTATGGAATATTTCTAGATATGTATGTATGAATTTGGAACAAGATTTTAAAGAAATACCGATTGATTTTTCTAAATTAAATTTGCCGTCGCAATTTATTTTAGCTCGCCTAAATCAAACGATTCAGACGGTCGATTATAATATGGAAAAATATGATTTCGGAGAAGCCGCAAGAGCGTTATATACTTTTGTATGGGACGATTTCGCATCTTGGTATATCGAAATTTCCAAAGTGGATTTACAAGATCCAAATAAAGAAGAAAGAGATAGAACAAAGAATGTTTTGGTTTATACTTTAAAGGCAATTTTATGTATGTTACACCCGTTTGTTCCGTTTATTACCGAAGAAATATATCAATCTTTACCGCATAATAAAAAGTCGATTTGTGTAGAAGATTGGCCAAAATATAACAAAGAATGGGATTCAAAAGAAGCGTTGGAATCTTTTGGAAATCTTACGGAAATCATTACAGCGGTAAGAAATGAACGTTCTAAAGCCAATAAGGCTCCGAAGGAACCGATTACGATACAGATTCTTGCCAAAGAAGAAAAGATTGGGAAAATGTTGGCAGAGGCGAAGCGGTATTTGATTCGGTTTACCAATCCGAAAGAATTGATCTTTTTGAATCGACCAATCGATGTAAAAGGTATGGTTGTCGTCGTTCTTACAGGCACAACGGTGTATATTCCTTCTTCCGATTTGGTAGATGTAGCGGAAGTAATACTGAAACTTAAAAAGAGAAAGATGGATTTGGAAAATGAGTTGGTAAGAAGTGAAAAAATGTTATCTAATCCTTCTTTTGTTGCTAAAGCACCGCAGAGTAAGATCGATGCGGAAAGAATGAAACAAAGTCAATACCAACAACAATATGAAGAAGTTTGTAAGACTTTGAAAGATTTAGAAGAGGAGTAGAGATGTTTGATACAGTAGAATCGACTCTTGATTGGCTATATGGGCAGAAGAAAAAGACGAAGAGAGAAAATTTGGATCGGATTCGCCGTTGTGCGAAAGATTTGAATGTCGATAGGGTTTCTTATCCGATTATTCATATTGCCGGAACGAATGGAAAAGGATCTACAGCGGCTTATATTAAGCATATTTTAGCCGAAACGGGAAAAAAAATCGGAATGTTTGTTTCACCGTATATCGTTTGTTTCAATGAACGGATTCAAATAAATGATCGATATATTTCCGATATAGATATTATTCATTACGGAAATATATTATATGCGTATGCCGAAAAATATAATCGAATGTTTGACGATGTGATTCCTTTTTTTGAACTTATGGTTCTAATGGCATTATTGTATTTTAAGGATCATTCCATAGATTTGGCAGTCATAGAGTGTGGTTTAGGTGGACGGTTGGACGCAACCAATTTTTTGAAGACCGATCTGGCAATCATTACGAATATCGGCTATGATCATATGGCTACTTTGGGAAATACGTTGGAAGAGATTGCTTATCAAAAATTGGGAATTGTCAAAGAAGGTATGACTTGTCTTACGACAGTAGATCCTTCTTTGGTAGATTTTTTTAAGAAACATACCGAACATCTTCGTTGGATTTATAACGATATCGATCAGATTGAATGTAACGATAAAACGAGATTTTGTTATAAAGGGGATTTCTTTGAAACACCGTTATTGGGGGAATACCAAGCCTATAATGCCGCTTTGGCGATTGAAGCGGTTCGTTACATGGAACCTACAATCGATAAGGAAACGATTCAAAATGGATTGAATCATACGGTATGGCAGGGAAGAATGGAGATATTAAGTAAAAAACCATATATTATTTTAGATGGGGCCCATAATATTTCGGCAATGGAACAGGTTATTTCTTTTTTGGATAAAAAAAGAAGAAATAGACCTATTAAGGTTATGTTTACAGCATTACAAGACAAGGCTTTTGATCAAATGATTCATAAATTGGATAAGATTTCTTCTTATTATTATTTTACTTCTTTAAGTGATTCTCGAGCGATGGATCCTTCCGTATTTCGATTATATACCAACAAGGAATATAAAGTGATAGAGAATCCATTGGATTGTTTGAATACGGCGATTCAAATGTTGAAAGAAGAGGAAATTTTGTTTATTACGGGTTCTCTTCATTTTATTTCCGTCATTCGTGAAATTTATATGAAAAAATTTAAAAAAAATTTAGTGACAGTAAAATAGAATATTTGCGAAAAAAGGCAGGGGATTTCCCCTGTTTTTTCTTTTTAAATAGGATTGAATTGTTTTTTTTATAAAAGGAGAAGTTTGGTTTAAAATGGGGTGGTTGAAGAAGTTTTTTTATTGTGTATAATAAAAAAACGAGCCTACTATAAATAAATCAAGAGATATTTGAAAAAATATTTCATAATTTATTTATAGGAATTAAAGGTACGACAA
>CANQDJ010000040.1 GCA_947592005.1 uncultured Anaeroplasma sp. | reverse complement strand
CCCGAGTTTCGCACTTTATAAATAAAAAAAAGTTAATTTTTTGTTGAAATAAGGCTTTTCTTTTCGGTTAAAGTATGGTATATTATAGTAGGTATATGAGTATATGTGAGGTGAGATGTTTATGTATCTGGATTGCTTTAAAAATTATAATAAACCATATTTAAGAATAGTTCATAATGTTTACCATAATGAAAATGGTAAAGTTAAACAAAAAAGGATAACTTTAAAAAATCTAGGACCACTTTCTAATTATGATGATGGTAAACCTGATTTGTTAATTAGGTTAAGAGAAAAATTTAAAAATGGCGAATTGGTAGATTTAACTGAATTTGATTTAAAAGAGATTCAAGATAAAAAAGATACTGTTCCTATAAGTGAAATCAATTTAAAACTTAATCCTAAAAATATAGGCTATTTCTTTTTAAATCAAATTTATAATGAATTAGGCATAGATACTATTTTAAATAGGATAAAATCAGATTCTAAAATTGAATATGATTTAAACGGATTAACAAAACTTTTAGTATTCGGTAGAATATTAGATCCTCAAAGTAAAAAGAAAACATTTGAAAATAAAGAAAAATACATGTTTCCAATAACTACTTGTGAAGATGGAAAAGATATTTATAAAGTATTAGATGTTTTAGAAGAAAACTCCAAAAAGATTCAAAATAGAATGAATACAAGAATAAAAAATTCATCTATAGGAAGAAAAACAACTTTAACATATTACGACGTAACTAACTATTATTTTGAAACAATGTATGGTGATGATGACGTATATGAATTAGACGAAAATAATGAAATAGTAAAAGATGAAAAAGGGAATCCAGTTATAGTTCAAAAAGGATTTAGGAAAATAGGTGTATCAAAAGAAAACAATAAGGGTCCAATAGTTCAAATGGGATTATTTATAGATAACAATGGGATACCAGTATCACATAAATTATTTTCCGGAAACACTCAAGATAAAACGACATTTAAAAATGTATTAGAAAATGATGTTGATGAAATGGATTTAGGTCATATTGTCGTTGTTGCGGATAACGGAATGAACACTCAAGAAAATAAATATTTACTTGTTGCTAAAGGAAATGGATATATAGTTAGTAAGAGTGTTAAAAGAAGTTGGAAATCTCAAAGAAAATGGGCTCTAGATGAAACGGATTACAAAATAATAACCAATTCAAAAAATGAAGTAGTATTTAAATATAAGTCAAGAATAAATGAAATAACATTAACTTATAAAAATTGTGATGGGACCAAAACATCTAAAAAAGTAAAAGAAAAAGAAATTATTTATTGGAGTAAGAAACATTACGAAAGAGAATTAAATCAAAATAAGAAATTCATTGAATATTTAGAAAGTTGTAAAAAACATCCAGATAAATTAAAAGATAAAGAAAGAAAAAGTCAACAATTCATAAAAACAGTTGATGTAGATAAAGAAACAGGAGAAATTATTCATCCTGAGAAAGTAATAGTTTTTTTAGATGAAAAACTAAATAAATATAAAGAAACACTAGGATATTATTCTATAGTTACATCTGAAATAGATGAAGACGATAAAGAAGTAATAAATAAATATCATGGATTATCAAGAATAGAAGATTCATTTAGAATAATAAAAAGCGACTTAGAAGGAAGACCAATATATGTGTGGACAGAAGAACATATAAAGGCACACTTTCTAATATGCTTTATTGCATTAACAATTATAAGAATAATTCAACATAAGATACTTAAATATGAAAATAAATCTACCATTAATGTGGATGGATGGGAACAAGGAATAACAGCCGAAAAAATTAAAGAAGCTTTAAATAATTTTCAAGCAGATTCAATATATTTAGATTATTATAAAATAACAGAAATAAATGAAGAAATAAGTAAAATATTAAAATCAAATGGCATTGATTTTAAATTTGAAAAATACAACATACAAGAAATCAAATCTTTAAGAACAATGTTAAATAATATAGGTATATGATTATACAAAATAAAAATCATCAAAAAGCCTTATAAATACTAGGTTAATTGGTGATTTTTTGACTTAACAAGTGCGAAACTCGGGGGTTGGATATTGTTCAACATAAGACTTCTATGAAAGATTTGGAACAATACGCATTACAACATGATCAAATCCAAAATGAGTCTGGTAAACAAGAATTATTGGAAGCGATATTGAATCAATATATTTATGAATAAACTATGAAAAAGGGCTTGAAATCAAGTCCTTTTTTTATATGAAATTTATTTCATAAATTCCGTGTTTTTATGATATAATAAAAAATGATATCGAAGGGGTGGGAAATATGTCAGAAAAGGAAAGAATAGAAGAATTAAAGGAACTGTTGAATCGTGCTTCCGAGGCATATTATGTATATGATTCTCCTATTATGGAAGATTATGAATATGATAGATATATGAATGAATTAATCGGTTTGGAAGAACAATTTCCCGAATGGAAAACACTGGATTCTCCTACGAATCGAATCGGTGGAGAAATTTTGGCTAAATTCGAGAAGGTAACGCATACAGAAAAGATGATGTCTTTGGCTGATGCCTTCAGTTTTGAAGAATTGAGAGATTTCGATCGAAGAGTAAAGAGTGTTACTCCTACCGCTACGTATTTATGTGAATTAAAAATAGATGGTCTTTCTGTTTCTTTGAAATATGAAAATGGATATCTTATTCAAGGGGCAACGAGAGGAAATGGTGTTGTAGGGGAAAACATTACGCATAATGTTAAAACCATTAAAAGTGTGCCGTTGAAATTGAAATCTCCTTTAACGATAGAAGTTCGTGGAGAAATTTTTATGCCGAAAAAGAGTTTTATCGCATTGAATTTGGAAAGAGAAGAAAATGAAGAAGAACTATTTGCGAATTGTCGAAATGCGGCTGCCGGATCGGTTCGGCAATTAGACAGTAGTATTGCCGCCAAAAGAAATTTGGATACGTTCTTATATTATTATTTAAACCAAGATGTTAAAACACAAGAAGATGCATTAAATCAAATGAATGCGTTGGGATTTAAAGTAAATCCTTTGTTTAAACATTGTAAAACTATAGAAGAGGTTATATCTTATATCGAACAAATGGGGCAAAAAAGACAAGATTTGCCGTATGATATTGACGGAATTGTGATTAAAGTAAATGAAATGGAATTTCATGAAATGATTGGAGAAACAGTGAAATATCCGAAGTGGGCGATTGCGTATAAATTTCCACCGGAAGAAGTGGTTACGGAATTGTTGGATATTACATTTCAAGTCGGGCGTTCCGGTGTTATTACGCCGGTTGCGAATTTTAAACCTGTGTTTGTTCAAGGATCTATGATAGCGAAAGCGACACTTCATAATGAAGATTATATCAAGGAAAAAGATATTCGTTTACACGATAAAATCGTCATTCGTAAGGCAGGAGATGTTATTCCCGAAGTTGTACGTCCGATTTTATCCGAGCGAACGGAAAATTGTATTCCATTTCAAATGATCGATTGTTGTCCTTGTTGTCATAGTCCGTTATATCGGGCGAAAGAGGAAGCGGATTATTATTGTTTGAATCCGAATTGTGAAGATAAAATTGTCAATCGCTTGATTCACTTTGCTTCTAAACCGGCCTATAATATTGATTCTTTGGGAGATAAGTTGGTTAAACTATTATATCAAAAAGGATTTATTAAGACGATTGCGGATATTTTTGAATTGAATAACTATTATGAAGAACTGATTCTTTTGGAAGGATTGGGGAAAAAGAGTATAGAACACCTATTGGAAGCCATTGAAGAAAGTAAGAAAAATAATTTGGATCAGTTGATTTTCGGTTTAGGTATCCGTCATTGCGGAGGGAAGGTATCTAAATTATTATGCCGAAAGTTTAAAAATATGGACGGTTTACTACAAGCGACGTATGAAGATATCATTTCTATCGGAGATATCGGTGATGCGATAGCCGCTTCTTTTGTGGAATTTATGCAAAATTCGGAGAATAGGGAATTGATTTCCAAATTAAAAGAAAAAGAGTTAAATATGGAATATCGATTTGATGAGATTAAATTGAATTTCTTCACAAATAAAAAATGTGTTTTAACGGGTACACTTTCTTCTATGGGAAGAACGGAAGCGAAGAAGTTAATTGAAGGATTCGGCGGATTGTTGTCGGAATCTGTAAGTAGTAAAACCGATCTTCTTATATTGGGAGATAATCCGGGAAGTAAGTTGGATAAGGCTAGAAAATTAGGTATTTATATTATGAATGAAAAAGAATTTTTGGAAAAAATAAAGGAGTAAATATATGGATAAGATTATTATTAAAGGAGCTAGGGAAAATAATCTAAAAAACATAAATATAGAACTTCCCAAAAATAAATTGATCGTTATGACGGGATTATCCGGTAGTGGAAAATCTTCTTTGGCATTTGATACGATTTATCAAGAAGGACAAAGAAGATTTGTGGAATCTTTATCCAGTTATGCCCGTCAATTTATCGGTTCTTCTGAAAAACCGGACGTAGATTCTATAGAAGGTTTATCTCCTGCCATTTCCATCGATCAAAAATCGGCTTCTCATAATCCTCGTTCTACTGTTGGAACAGTTACGGAAATCTATGATTATTTGCGGGTTTTGTTTGCCCGAGTCGCAACACCATATTGCCCTACTCATAAAATTCCTATTTCTTCTTTATCTATTGAAGAAATTGTCAATAAAATCATGGAATATCCGGAAGGAAGTAGGTTATATATAACGGCTCCTGTCGTATATCGTCAAAAGGGAGAACATAAAAATATTTTTGCTAAATATTTGAAAGAAGGATATGTTCGGGCTTTGGTAGACGGAGTGATGATGGATTTGGATCCACAGATTTCTTTGGAGAAAAATAAAAAACATGATATTTTTATTGTGTTGGAACGATTGGTTATGAAACAAGGAGTTCGAAGTCGGGTCTTTGAGGCAGTGGAAACTTCTACTAAGGCTTCTAACGGATACTGTGTGGTATATTGTGATGAAAAAGAAGAATTTTTTTCTACTCTTCATTCTTGTCCATACTGTGGGTATTCTTTGGCGGATTTAGAACCTAGATTGTTTTCTTTTAATAACCCTTTGGGGGCTTGTCCGGATTGTAATGGCTTGGGTAAAAAGTTGACGGTTTCTCCAGATTTGGTAGTTGATGAGGAAAAATCTTTAAACAATAATGCGATTTTACCTTATAAGAATCAAGAGAAAGAAAATTTGAATAATATAATGTTGGAACAAACTTGTAAGCACTATAACATAGATATGAATAAGCCATTTAAAGATTTATCGGATAAAGAAAAAAAAATCATTTTGTATGGTTCCGATGAAATGATTGATTTTAAAATGAAATCTCTTAGCGGAAGAAATCATGATAAAAAAGAATTTTATGAAGGAATTGTAACGAATTTTTCTCGTCGATATGTAGAAACCACTTCCGATTGGATTCGGGAGTGGATTGAAGGATATATGGTAGAACGGAAATGTGATACTTGTAATAGTAAACGGTTAAATCAATCCGTTTTGAATATTTTTATTGAAGGTAAGAATATTGCCGATGTATGTGATATGTCTATCGAAGAATTATATAATTGGTTTGGAGAGTTGAAGTTATCGGAAGAAAAACAAGAAATAGCGAAATTGGCGATTAAAGAAATTCGGGATCGGTTGAAGTTTTTAATAAATGTGGGATTGGAGTATTTGACTTTGTCCCGAAGTGCTGAAACTTTATCGGGAGGGGAAGCCCAAAGAATTCGTTTGGCTACGCAAATCGGTTCTCAACTTACAGGTGTTTTATATGTTTTGGACGAACCTTCTATCGGTCTTCATCAAAGAGATAACGCAAGATTGATTAAAACGTTAAAAGAAATGCGAGATTTGGGTAATACGTTAATTGTGGTAGAACATGATGATGAAACGATGTTAAGTTGTGATTATCTTGTGGATATAGGACCTCGTGCCGGTGTACATGGAGGAGAAGTGGTTGCCTGTGGAACGCCACAAGAGGTTATGCAAAATGAGAATAGTATTACGGCGAATTATTTGACGGGAAGAATGAAAATCGAGATTCCGAAGACGAGAAGAAAGTTAGACGGAAGATGGATTTCGATCAAAGGAGCGAAGGAAAATAATCTAAAAAACGTCAATGTGAAAATTCCTTTGGGTGTGATTACTTGTATTACCGGTGTTTCGGGAAGTGGGAAATCTTCTTTGATCAATGAAGTTTTATTTAAAAACGCATATGTTAAGTTATATGGCAGTAAAAAGATAACTCCCGGACAAGTACAAAAAATCGAAGGGTTGGATCAAATTGATCGAATCATACAAATTTCTCAACAGCCGATTGGTAGAACGCCAAGAAGTAATCCGGCTACATATACGGGTGTATTTGACGATATAAGAGAATTGTTTGCCCAAACGACCGATGCGAAAATAAAAGGATATGATAAATCTAAATTTTCATTTAATGTTCGGGGCGGAAGATGTGAAGCTTGTGGAGGCGATGGTGTAAAGAGAATTTCTATGCAATTTTTACCCGATGTGTTTGTAAAATGCGAAGTTTGTCATGGAAAAAGATTTCAATCGGAAACGTTAGAGATTAAATTTAAAGGGAAGAATATTGCGGACGTTTTGGATATGACAGTAGAAGATGCGTTGGAGTTCTTTCATTCTATTCCGAAAATTCGTTCCAAACTTCAAACGTTGTATGATGTCGGATTGGGATATATTAAACTCGGTCAATCCTCTACCACTTTATCAGGAGGAGAAGCCCAAAGAGTAAAACTCGCTTACGAATTACATTCTAAAATTACCAATCGAATGTTATATATTTTGGACGAGCCGACAACGGGACTTCATGTAGATGATATTAAACGATTGATGGAAGTGTTGAATCGTATAGCGGATCAACACGCAACCATTTTGATTATCGAGCATAATTTAGATGTGATAAAATTAGCGGATTATATTATAGATATGGGGCCGGAAGGCGGAAATAAGGGCGGAACGGTTTTATTTAGCGGAAGACCGGAAGAGTTGATATGTCATGCTAATTCTTATACCGCTCAATATTTAAAGCCGATATTGGAGAAAAAATAGGCTCAAGGGTACTTGGGCTTATTTCGGTTTGCTAAAAGGAAGAAATTAGGGTATAATTATAAAACAGAAAAGTGGTGAAACAATGCCAAAAGACAAAAAGAAAAATAAAGAGGAAAAAATTCAAAATTTATTGGAACAATTAAAAGAAATGGAAATCCAATCGGAAGAAATTGAAGAGTTGGAAAAAATGTTAAAGAAAATGTTGGAAGAAAAAACTTCCAAATGGAAACAATTTTTAAATTTTATAAGGATGTTTTTAATTAATTTTGTTGTTTTCTATGTGATAATTCTTTTGGTTTCCGGATTTTTCTTAAATCATTTTGTTATATCTAAGTTTTCTGTTTTCTATATAGGGGCTATTTTATCCTTTATCTTTTGTCTTTTGGAGTTGTTTCCGAGATATTTACAGGGTAGAGGATTTCTTTATCAGTTTGTGATTTTGGGTTCGATTATTGCCCTTACTTATAGTTTTAATTCTTTATTCCCCATATATGATAAATCGTATATATGGTTGATTGTATATTTGGGAATTATCATAGTATATATTTTGGTTTTGGTGTATATGTTTAGAAAAGTAAGGAGAATATTTTATGAGTAATGCGATATATGTTAAAGATATGGCAAAAGACAATAATTTGGAATTATTGGCAGGAAAAGCCGGATTAAATAATAAAATCACAGAAGATATGATTTCCCGTCCCGGTTTGGAATTTGCTGGTTTTTTTGATTTTTACGATAATAAAAGAGTTATATTGGTCGGTTCGAAAGATCATAGTTTTTTGACAAGACAAGAAGTGGATTTACAAAGAAAGAATGTAGAAAGAATATTTCAGCAACACCCTCCTTGTTTTGTATTTTCGAAAAATGTAAAAACATTACCTATTTTTTATGAAATGGCAGAAAAATATTCGGTTTGTGTGTTTCATTCCAATTTAAGAACCACACCGACATCTTCTAAATTATATACCTATCTGCAAGATAAACTTGCCCCTAAAATTTCCGTTCATGGAACGTTGATGGATATTAATGGTATGGGGACGTTAATTATAGGTAAAAGCGGAATAGGTAAATCCGAAACCGCTTTGGATTTAATCAAAAGAGGACATCAATTGATTGCGGACGACTTGGTTGAAATAATGGAAAAAGAACCGGGAAATCTTTTAGGAACGGCTCCGGATATATTAAAAAGATATATGGAAATTCGTGGAATCGGTATTGTCGATGTCGTAACGATGTTCGGTGCGGGGGCGTATCGGGATAGAAAGAATATTCGTTTGGTTGTGGAATTACAATCGTGGGATAATGATAAATATTATGATCGTTTGGGATTGGAAACACAAAAGATAAAGTATTTTAATACTGAAATAACCAAAATGACGATACCTGTATTACCGGGACGTACGGTTTCTTTACTGGTAGAATCTGCCGCTATGAATGAAAAATTAAAACTTATGGGTCATTTCGCCGCTAGAGAGTTTATTGAAAAAGTAGATAAAAAGGCTTCGGGAGGTGAAGAAGATGTTTAATTTTTATATAGAACCTTCTTTTACTCTTTTCGGCTTTTTAACAATAACATGGTATGCCGTATTTATTTTATTGGGTGTTATTTTGGCTGTATGGGCTGGAGTACGAGAAGGAAAGAAATTGGGTATTCCCAGTGATGATGTGTATTGGGGTGTCATCATTGTGTTGCCTTGTGCGATTATTGGGGCAAGAATTTGGTATATATTATTTAATTTAGATGATGATTGGACATTTCGAAGAATTATCGGTTTGGAAGGTGGTTTGGCTGGCCTTGCCATTCAAGGCGGAATTATTTTCGCATTGATTACGATTTTTATTTATTGTCGAGTAAAACAAATATCGTTATATCGAATTTTGGATATCGTCGCCCCTGGTTTTTTTATCGGACAAATTTGTGGCAGATGGGGGAATTTTTGTAATCATGAGTTATATGGACCTGTCGTAAAAAATCCGACTTTTTTAAGTAAAATTCCTATTTTGGGAGAAAATATGTTTATCGACGGAGAGTATCGCCATCCGACCTTTTTATATGAATCCGCTTTAAATTTGGTAGGTCTTATCCTTATGCTAGTTTTAAGAAGAAAGTGGAAGAAATTAAAAAGTGGAGATATGTTGGGAATTTATTTGATATGGTATGGCGGAGTTCGTATTTTTACGGAAAGTTTAAGAATGTTGGGGGATCCGTCCGATCCATTGATGATGGGGCCTATACCTGTTTCTATTTTATTGAGTTGTATTTTTATTGTTGCGGGAATTGCTTTTTTGATTGTGAAACGATTTGTCGGAGTCAATCGAGATTATCAGGATATTATACGAGAGATTGCCGAAAATAAGTTTGATACGATATTGTTTGATTTGGACGGAACATTGTTGGATACAAAACCTTTGATTGATAAGAGTTTTATTCATACGTTTGAACATTTTCGACCGAATCATATTTTGACTGATGAAGAATTGGATTCTTTTTTCGGTCCAACGTTATATCAAACTTTTTCCCGTTATTCCGATGATGATAAAGAGATTGAAGAAATGATAGCGTATTATCGAGAGTTTAATGTAGCCAATCATGATTCTATGGTAAAACCAATGCCCGGAGCGAAAGAGGTTTTGCGGACGTTGCATAAAAAGAAATATAAATTGGGTGTAGTTTCTTCTAAGAAAACCGATTTGGTGGAACATGGATTGGAATTATGCGGACTTTTGGAATATATGGATATTGTGATCGGAGCCGATGAAGTGGAAAAACATAAACCAGAACCGGACGGAATTCTTTTGGCGGTAAAGGAATTGGAAGCGAAGAAGGCCGGATATGTCGGAGATACATTAAATGATATGATTGCCGCTCAAAAAGCGAATGTTAAAAGTATTGGGTGTTTGTATATTAAACATCCGGAGATTATGTTAGACGCAAAGCCGGATTATGTGATTAATAAATTAGCGGATTTAATTAAGATTTGTGTGGAGTAGACTATGGGATTTGCCGAACAAGTAAAAAATGATTTAATTAATATCAATAATACCGAATTGGTAGCGGATAAATTGGAATTGGAGGCAATGTTACGTTTAGGAGGAGAAATCATATTATCCAATCCGATGAAAATGACTTTTACCTGTAATAGTATGGGAATTCTTCGCCATTTTATTAAATTATGGAAAGTTTTTTACAGCGGAGAATATGATATTACTTCTCGTAAAATTCATAGATTTGATAATCATACGATATATACTTGTACGATATCCGATGCGAATTCAATGATTGAGGATTTGAATTTGATTCAAGAATCTTCAAAATATAAGATGGATATATTTACCGAAGAAGAATGGATTAATGCATATTTACGAGGGGCTTTTTTAGTGAGGGGGAGTGTCAACGATCCTAAAAGTAAAAACAGTCATTTGGAAATTTATTCCGATTCGGAAAATGAAATTCTTTCTTTACAAAGAATGGTGAATTATTTTGAATTGAATGCCAGAATTACAAAGAGAAAGAATTATTTGGTTCTTTATTTGAAATCCAAAGGAGCCATCGGCGATTTCTTATATGGTTTGGGAGCGACTTCTTCAATGGAATATTATGAAAATATAACCATTACCAAAGAAATACTGGCGAATAGTCGAAGAACGGTTAATTTGGATATTGCCAATCAAAATAAGACGAATGAAGCGGCCAATGAATTATTAAAATGTATCAAATATTTGGAAATGTATTATCCTATGGAAAAATTAGATCCGAAGATTGTGATGGTTATGAAGATTCGTAAAGAGTATCCTGAGCATTCTTTAACACAACTTTTGGAAATTATTCATCAAGAATATGATCCGAATTTGACGAAGTCGGGATTGAATCATCGGTTTCGTAAGATTAAGATGTTGGCAGTAGAATCTGCCGCTAAAAAGGGAACGGTTCTTAAATAGAAAAAGAAATAAAATATAGAGGCATACGTTTGGTATGCCTCTATATTTGGGATTTTGTGAGAAATCCTTATATTATATATAAAGAGCGATATAGCAATTTATTCACGAAAGAATTACACTTCTTCCATTATATGATGTCTATTTCTTAAGAATAATAACGCTATATTAAATAATCCTGTTACAAATACAAATATATAAACTACTCGAGAAAGAATAGAACCATTGCCGAATAAAAATGCTACAAGATTAAAATCGAATATACCGATTAAGCCCCAGTTAATTGCACCGATAATGGTGATAATTAAGGCAATTTTTTGTATTACGCTCATTTTCTCATTCCTCCTTCATTGATATTTTTACCGAAAATAAAAAACTTATGCATAAAACCATTTTTTTTCGCATACCTTCTATTGAATAGAAATGGGTGGATGAAAATGAAAAAAGTGATTTACAGTATTTTATGTTGTTTGGTATTGTTGTTGGCAAGTTGTAAGAAAAAAGATACGGAGAAGGACGGAATTAAGGTAGCGACAGAGTATTTGTCTTCTTTGGATTCTTATCAACTGAATTGTGATTTGACGATACATCGAGAAAGTAAAGATATTAAAATGGTTGTATCGGTAGATTATTTGAAACCAAGTTATTATAAGGTTTGTTTTAATAATAAAAGCGGACATGAACAGGTAATCGTTAAGAATGACGAAGGAGTATTTGTTTTGACTCCCGCATTGAATAAGGAATTTAAGTTTGATAGCGATTGGCCTTTAAATAGTACGCATGCGTATTTATTGGAAGGAATTTGTAAAGATATTACAGCCGATAAGAATGCGACTTTTACAACAGACGGCGATGTTGTTACGATTGAAAGTTCTTTGACAGATGCTAACGCAACAATGGCGAAATTGAAATTCCTTTATAATACAAAGCAGAAAAAACCGATTAAAGCGTGTGTTTTGGATAAGGACAATAATGAGAAAATTTTAGTTGAATTTAATGAATTTACGCCGAATAAAACAATGACGAAAGATTTATTCAATACGAAATGGATTATGGACGAAAAGAGTAAATTAAATGAAAAAACAGAAGAAGATAAAAATACTTCTGTTTCTATAACGGTAGGATATGTTTGTGACGGAGCGACATTGGCTTCTTCGAAAGTGGAAAATGATAGTACGATTTTATGTTATACTGGAACAAATAATTATACGATTGTCGTTCAAAAGGCAGGAGTATATACTTCCTCTATTTTGATGGATACCTATAATAGTTATGATTATTTGGAATGTGGATTGATTTTCAGGAATGATACGGTAAGTCGATATTATGTAGAAGATTTGGAAGTAAGTATTTATTCTATCGATTTATCTATGGACGATATTATTTCCATCGCTTCCGATATTGTAATGTCTTAAGATAATAGGAGTAAGCAAAAATGCTTACTTCTATCAGACTGTTGACAAACTAAAAATGTTAACAGTCTTTTCTTTTTACCTAGAGTTATACAGTGGATAAATATTTCT
>CANQDJ010000039.1 GCA_947592005.1 uncultured Anaeroplasma sp. | reverse complement strand
TTGTACTCATAACTATAAATTAAACCTTAAAGAAGGAGATTGTATAATCTTAAGTACAATTTGATTATACTAGAGGATAATTATGTTAGAAGCGTTAGAAAAAATGTCAATTACCCAACAGGGACAATTTAAAGATACTGTAAATAAACTTCTCGCAAGTACCTTTTTGTCCCGAGATAAGAGAGATAATAAAGAGAGTTATTATTTCTTAATGAGTTATAAAGAAGTATTTGATGAATTTTTTAAGATTTTGGGATATGAAATTACATTAGATATGCCTACGGGAAGTGTAATGTTGAGTGGGGCGACTCCGTCTAATACATTGAAATTAAAGCGGGACGAAAGTATCATTCTTTTGATATTGCGGTTATTATATCATGAGAAGATGAAAGATACATCGTTGAATGAAAATATTGTTTGTTCAGTAAGTGATATTCATGAAAAATATGATTATTTGGAGATAAAAAGGAAATTGAATAAGACCGATTTGATTTCCGCTTTACGATTGTTGAGAAGATATAATTTGATTGAAGTAACGGGAGATTTGACTTCTTCCGCTTGTAAGATTGTGATTCTTCCTACGATTTTAATGGCAATTCGAAGCGAAGATATTACGGAAGTATTCAATACGATTCAAAAAATTTCTCGGGAGGAGTAAAGGGATATGAAAAAACTGGTAAAGGTACGTTTAATTAATTGGCATTATTTATCCAATGAAACGATTACGATGAACGGAAATACTTTATTGACCGGTCCGAATGCTTCCGGTAAATCCACGATTATGGACGCCATAACGTTTGTTTTAACAGCAGGGGATACGGCGTTTAACCTTGCCGCCAATGAAAAAGGAAAACGGGATCTGCGGGGATATGTGAAATGTAAATTGGGTATGGACGATCGGGAATATCTTCGAAACGGTGATGTTAGCGGTCATATCGCTTTGGAGTTTTTGGACGAAAAGTCGGGGAATCGGTTTACTGTCGGAGCCGTTATTGACGCTTTTGGCGATTTAACTCCGGTTAAAACATTATTTTATCGCAGTATGGAGCCGATTTCTGATTCTATGTTTGTTTCGGAAGAAAATAAAATATTCGGAACGGTGGAATTTCGGAAACATAATCCGTTGTTTGAATATTTTTTAACGAAGAAAGAAGCGAAAAGAGGGTTTAGAAACGCTTTTGGATCTATCAATGAAGATTTTTATCGTTTGATTCCGAAGGCTTTGGCGTTTAAGCCTATTGCGGACGTTAAGGACTTTATTTATCAAAATATTTTGGAAGAAAAAGAAATCGATGTAACTGCGATTAAGGATTCTATTCGTTCATATAAGGAATTGGAAACTACTTTAAAACAGATTCAAGCGAAGATTACGGATTTAAGAGAAATCGAATCGATATATCAGGAAATCAATAAGATTGAAGGAAATAAGAATTATATTGAATATCTAATGCATTTATTTGATGTGGAAGATGTTCGGAATGAGATTCGTCAAACGAAGGCTTCGATTGAAAAGGAAGAAACATCGAAGGCTTCTAAAGAACAGGAATTGGCGGATTTGGATAAAGAATTGTTATCCTTACAAGAACGTTCAAGAGAATTATATAATTTGTTAAGTCATAATGATGTGTTTCAAGCAGAAGAATATATTCATCGCGAGATATTGAAAACACAAGCCAATATTACTTCGTTAGAGGCAAATCAAAATACATTTTTAAAGAGAGTTTCCAATTTTAAAGATGTTATCAATCAGATTCGCAAGATTTCTTCGGAAAAGATTTATGCGGACGCTGCCAATATTAATTTAACTTCTATCAATCCCAATAGTGTGGAAGAGGCTAAGACTAGATTATTGGATTTTCAATCTCGATTGAAAAATCTTCAAAGTATGGAGAATCAACAATTAGGTTCTCTTCAAAAAGAAACCAAAGCATTGGTACAAGAAATCAATGAGATTTCTGTTACCGTACATCAATTAGAAGAGAATAAGGTGAATTTTCCACCGCAATTATTGGCGATGAGAAAAGAATTGGAAGAAGGATTAAAACGGACATATAATTATGATATCCATATTCATCTTTTGGCGGAATTGTGTGAAATTACAGATAAAGAATGGGTCGATGCGGTAGAAATTTTATTGGGAAATCGGCGATTTGCGTTAATTACGGAACCAAGATATTATAATCAAGCATTGGAGATTTATAGCCGAATAAGACAGCGGTATAAATTATTCGGATATGGTTTAATTAATACCAAAAAGATTCAACAATATAAAACATATGAAAAGAATTCTGTTGCTTCTATCATTTCAACAGAAAATACTGACGCAAGATGTTATGTCAATTATATTTGCGGAAAAGTGATTATGTGTGATGATAAATTTGATATGGAAAAATATGATACGGCTATTACGAAAGATTTAATGATTTATCGTGGGTATATGACTACTGAAATGAATCCGAATATTCCTAAGCCGTTTATGGGTAAGAATGCCGCTTCTCAAGCACGGGAAATATGGT
This sequence comes from uncultured Anaeroplasma sp., assembly GCA_947592005.1. GTDB lineage: Bacteria > Bacillota_I > Bacilli_A > Acholeplasmatales > Anaeroplasmataceae > Anaeroplasma. Next base: position 10,582 of record CANQDJ010000039.1, on the reverse strand, counting down.
TGGAGAAGGGAAGAATTGCCAAAGCGAAATATGCGGAGTTGAATTCGGAAATCGAAGCGTTACAGGAAGAATTGGAGTATGCGGGTAGAATTGATATTCGTCCTTTGATTGAAGATTTGGATAAGGCGGTTTTATTACAAAAAGAAAAGTATGCGTTGGAAGATTTGAATAAACAAGCCTTGCGGCAAAAAAGTGCTACTCCTTCCGAACTGCAAGAAGATTATGAGGGTGTCCTTCATACGATGAAATCCATCGATGATAAAAAGATTAATTTCAGTATGGAAATTGGTGGTATCGGAATTCGGATTCAATCTTTAAATGACTATGTTACAACGAAAACGGAAGAATTGGATAAGTTGACGCAAGAGTTGAAAGAATTGGCAAACGGCGATGTCGTTATTGAACAAAAAGCCCAAGAAGAGTATCGTTCTATCGTTGAATCTTCGAACTTTAAACAAGCATTGGAAGGCTATAGAGAACGGTATCGGGCGGAAGAGAATTCATATACGACGTTGAATGATTCTTTGGTCGCTAAGCAGTTTAATTTCGTTAATCGGTATAATTCCACATTTTCAATCGGATTGTCCGAAATGAAAAAATATTTAGCGGAATTGAATAAGTTGGAAAAGAGTGAATTGATTACTTATGAACAAAAGGTTCGGCAAGCCAGAGAGGCAGCAGAAGTCGTATTTAAGGAAGATTTCATTGCTAAATTACGGAATAATATTTTAACTGCCGAACAAGAAATCGGAAAGATCAATGAAACGTTATCGTCTATTACGTTCGGTAATGATCGATATGAATTTATTTTCCCGAGAAGTAGTGAATATGCTCAATTTTATGAAATGGTAACTTCGGAATTGGTTGATGTAAATCAAGGATTGTTTACTTATGATTTCCAAAATAAGTATGATGAACAGATTCGGGAATTGTTTGAGAGTTTGTCGGTAGATGAATTGAATAGCAATGGGGCAATCAATAAGTTTACGGATTATCGTACTTATATGGATTATGATATTCGTATAACCAATGCCAGCGGAGAAACGATGACATATTCTAAGGTATTTAAGGAAAAATCCGGTGGAGAAACACAGGTCCCGTTCTATGTGGCGATTATAGCCTCTTTTGTAAGAGTTTATACAAAGACCGGTATAGCGGGTGGAGATCCGATTGGATTGGTGATGTTTGACGAGGTATTCGATAAGATGGACGGAAATCGTATGCGGGCGATGATGAATTTTATTAATTCTATGCCACTTCAGGTTATTATTGCTTGCCCACCGCAAAGAATGGAGATTTTACAAGACTTTGCCCAGACTACGTTGGTTATGGTTCGTCAAGGAAATAGAGCCCATGTATTGGCTTTGGAAACAAAAGACGGATTCCAACAGACAAGTAAGAAGGAGATATAGATATGGGATTATTCGGAAAAAAGAAAACGAACGACTATGAACAGGCGTCCGCTGATTTAAACAATCATACATTGGCAAGAGATCGGTTGATTATGGAAAAGATGCCTGATGATGATACACTTGCCGCCAAATATGCCGATGAAATGAAAGGCGGAAATCCGTTGATTTTGAATTTCGATGGATTAGATGAGTTGGCTGCCAATAAGATGTTGGCATTCTTTACGGGGGTTGCCTATGCGTTGGACGGAAAAACGGTAAAAATCAATGAAACGACGTTTTTGTTTGCCAGAAGAGTAGATTTTTTGGACGGCTCATTGACGAAGTTTATTCAAGAATTACCGAGAGGATAAAAAAAGAGGGACTGTGATTCAACTTAAAAAGTTTCACAGCCTCTTTTCTTTTATTCTTGTTTTAATTGTTTTATCAGACATTCGATTCTATCACAAGCGGTTATAATGGTTTGCATATCGACACAATAACTGATTCGTATATAGCCTTCCGTTTCAAAACAACTTCCGGGAATAATGGCAACTTTATATTCTTTTGCCAGCCTTTTACAAAATTCCATAGAAGATATATGGAAAGAACGAATCGAAGGGAAGATATAGAAAGCCCCTTGTGGTTTTATGACTTCCAATCCCATTTGAGTTAAACGGTTGTAGATATAATCTCTTCGTTTTTGGTAAGAATCTACCATTTCTTTTGGATCGTAGTCCAATGCTTTTTCCATTGCGGGTTGAAGAAAGGTATTTAAGGCGACAATCATATATTGATGAATTTTCTGTGCTTGCAGACAAAATGATTCACTCGCCAAAAGATATCCGCATCGCCAACCGGGCATAGCGTAGGATTTGGAATAGGATTGACAAATGATAATTTGATCTTTTATATCTTGATATTTGGCAAATCCGAGATAGTTTTTTTCGAAGACGATTTGATTATATACGTCATCACACAAGACGAAAATCGGCTTGTTTTTGACGGCTTCGTATATGGTTTGAAGGGTTTGTTCGGTGTAAATGGTTCCCGTAGGGTTATTCGGAGAGGTTAAAACGATACATTTTGTTTTATCGGTAATGGCTTTTTTTAATTGCGAAGAAGTGATTTGAAAGTTTGTTTTTGTCGTGTCGATGGGAACGACTTTGCCTTTTTTATATTGTACGATTTGTCGATACATCGGATAGGCGGGTATAGGAATGATTACTTCGTCGCCTTCATTCAGCATAGTAAAAAATGCGGTGGTGATTGCTTCAGTTGAACCATGGGTTATAATGACTTCATTCGGTGTATAGGATAGCGAATGTTTTTGTTTTTCGAATTGACAGATTTTTTCTCTTAAGGATAGAAATCCCAAAGTCGGGCCATATTTGGTTTGGTGATTTTTTAGGGATTGTATCGCCATATCGGAAATACAATCTGGAGTATTGAAATCCGGTTCTCCTAAGGTTAAAATGATGTTTGCCCCTACCGAAAGAGCGTAGTCATTGAATTTTCTTATTTCAGATTGTTCGATGGTAAGTATTTCCCGATTCAGTTCGATTTTCATAAGAATCCCTTCCTTTTTTACCATTATAACAAAGAACGGAAAAAAAGGAAATAAGCGGAGGAAAAAGAATTTAAAATAAAAAGATAAATTTGTTTTTATTTTGGTTATTTTGTGGTAAGATAATAGGAAAAGGAGGAATATTATGTTGGAGAAAGAATTATTCGCTAAAATAGAAGAATACGATACGATTATCATTCATCGACATACCCGTCCCGATTTAGACGCTTTGGGGGCTCAACTCGGACTTGCCTATACTTTAAAATCGGCATATCCTTGTAAACATATTTATGTGGTTGGGGATTCTTCCTTAAAGTATGGTTTTATCGGTAAAATGGATTTAATAGCGGACGAAGTGTTTGATCGTGCGTTAAGTATAATTTGTGATGTGGCAGTTGCGAATATGGTTAGTGATACTAGATATACTCGCAGTCAAGAGGTGATTGTGGTCGATCATCATAAAAATGATTGTGATATTACTTCCAATCATTTATGTGATTGTAAAAGAGTTGCCGTATGTGAGTATTTGACGTATTTATTGTTGAAATTCGGATATACTATACCTAAAGAGGCAGCGACTTGTTTTTATGGTGGTATGATAACGGATAGCGGTCGATTTATGTATGGGGAGAATTTGGCGGAAACGTTAGAAATTGCCTCTAAATTGATTTCGTTCGGTGCGGATAGTAAATTTATATATGATCATATTTATGTCGAAACGTTGGAAGAACGAAATAGAAAGAATTATTTTTCCAATCGATTTGAGGTTCGGAATGGTGTGGCATATTTAAAAAATACTGAAGAAGTTTTTCAAAAATTCAATGTGGAATTCAATGATATTTCCCGAGGTATGTTGAGTGTGATGTCGGGGATTGAAGAGATTGAAATTTGGTTGAATTTTACGTATGATTCTTCGAAAAATGCCATTATCGGTGAATTTCGGAGTCGCAGTGTTTCGATTGTCGATGTGGCAAAAAAATACGGAGGCGGAGGACATACATTGGCTTGCGGAGCGACTTTAAAAGATTGGGAAGAAGTTGATAGGGTTATTATGGATTTTATCGAACTTTTGAGGCAGGTGGAAGAATGAGAAAGGGAAGAATACATTCCTTTTATGCGGGTGGAACGGTAGATGGTCCGGGAATCCGCTTTGTCATTTTTCTACAGGGTTGTCCGATGCGGTGTTTGTATTGCCATAATCCCGATACTTGGGATATAAAAGACGGGAAAGAATACGATACGGATACGGTCGTTATGGAAGCGTTGAAATACAAATCGTATTTTCAAAATGGTGGTGGTGTTACGGTTAGTGGTGGAGAACCTTTGTTACAGATGGAGTTTGTGATTGAACTCTTTGCCAAGTTGAAAGAAAGAGGGATTCATACGGCTTGTGATACTTCGGGGATATTATTTTGTGAAGAAAAGAAGGAGTTATTCGAAGAACTTCTTCGTTATACCGATTTATTTTTGTTGGATATTAAGCATATAGATTGTGATGCTCATCAAAAATTGACGGGACGATCGAATACGGCTGTGTTGCGTTTCGCAACGTATTTATCTGAAAAGAAAAAACCGATGTGGATTCGTCATGTTCTTGTTCCTACACTGACGACACAGGAAGAAAGTTTGAAAGCGTTGAAGGCGTTTATAGATACATTGGATACGGTGGAAAAGGTAGAAGTTTTACCGTATCATACGATGGGAAAAGAAAAGTATAAGAAAATGGGTTTACCCTATTCGTTGGAGAATATCAATCCGCCTACGAAGGAAGAGATTCAAATGGCGAAAGATATTTTGGGAGGCAAGGTATGCAGTTAAAGGATAAGACGTATTCCTCGGTTTTAAAAGGATTAAGTATTGTAGAAGTTTCCGGTGAATCTTGTGCGAATTGTTTGAGTTTGATGCCGATTTTACAGAATTATGTTTCTAAACGGGACGATGTGGTTTTACATCATATCGAAGTCGGCAATGATACGGAAGAAATGGTAAAGTATTTTGAGATTACTTCCGTTCCTACGATTTTGGTTTTAAAAGATTTAAAGGTTTATGCCCGTTGTCGAGGGTATCAGCCGGAAGAGATATTGGATATTTGGTTAGATGCTAAGATAGAAGAAGCGAAAAATGCTTAAAAAGAAAGAAGGAAGAATAGAATGTATAAAGGCTGGGAAGGCTTTATCGAGGGAAAATGGAGTAGAGATGAAGTCGATGTTCGGGATTTTATTCAAAGAAATTATACGGTGTATGAAGGCGATGGTAGTTTTTTGGCTAAACCGACGGAGGCAACCAAAAAACTTTGGGATATCATATTGAAATTATCGAAAGAGGAACGGGAAAAAGGCGGTGTATTAGATGCCGATACGGATATTATTTCCGGATTGACGAGTCATAAACCGGGATATATCGATAAGGATTTGGAAAAGATAGTTGGGTTACAAACGGATAAACCGTTTAAACGTTCTTTACAGCCGTTTGGTGGTATTAAGATGTCTACACAGGCTTGTGAGATGTATGGGTATCAAGTAAGTGATCGGGTGAAAGAAATTTTTTCGAAATATCGTAAAACGCATAATGATGGAGTTTATGATGCATATACTCCCGAAATGCGGGCTGCCAGAACGGCACATATTCTTACGGGCTTACCCGATACATATGGAAGAGGAAGAATTGTCGGAGATTATCGAAGAGTAGCGTTATACGGTGTGGATTATTTGATTCGCCATAAGGAATTGGATAAGAGTTTGATTGACGGAGAAATGACACCGGATAAGATTCGTGATAGGGAAGAGATTGCCGAACAAATCAAAGCGTTGAAAGGGTTAAAAGAAATGGCGTTGTCTTACGGTTGTGATATTTCCGAACCGGCTACTTCTGCCAAAGAAGCCATTCAAGCGTTGTATTTCGGATATTTAGGGGCAGTCAAAGATCAGAATGGGGCAGCGATGTCCATCGGTAGAAATTCTACTTTTTTGGATATATATATCGAAAGAGATTTGAAAAATAAGAAGATTACGGAAGAAGAAGCCCAAGAATTGATGGATCATTTCGTTATGAAGTTGCGGATTGTTAAATTTATGCGGATTCAATCCTATAATGAATTGTTTTCGGGAGATCCGACTTGGGTTACGGAATCTATCGGCGGTATGGGAGTAGACGGAAGACCGCTTGTTACAAAAAATTCTTTCCGTGTATTGCATACGCTGGAGAATTTGGGACCGGCACCGGAACCGAATTTAACAGTGTTATGGTCTAAGAATTTGCCGTTGAATTTTAAAAGATTTTGTGCGGAGTTATCGATTAAGACGTCTTCGATTCAATATGAATCCGACGATTTGATGCGTCCGGAGATGGGTGATGATTATTGTATTGCTTGTTGTGTGTCTTCGATGCGTGTCGGTAAAGATATGCAATTTTTCGGAGCGAGAGCGAATTTGGCAAAATGTCTTTTGTATGCGTTAAATGGTGGAAAGGACGAATTATTGTTGGATAAAAAGACGGGAAAACCACTACAGGTTTCTCCGAAATTCGAGGCGATTACATCGAATGAACCATTGAATTATGAAGAAGTAATCGATAAATATGATCAAATGATGGAATGGTTGGCTGGATTATATGTCAACACGTTAAATTTGATTCATTATATGCATGATAAATATGCGTATGAAGCGATTGAAATGGCATTACATGATAGTAAGGTTCGGCGGTTTTTTGCTACCGGTATAGCCGGTTTATCTTGTGCGGTAGATTCGTTATCCGCAATCAAATATGCAAAGGTTACACCGATTCGTAATTCTTTTGGAATCATTACCGATTTTAAAACGGAAGGAGATTTCCCGAAATATGGCAATAATGACGATCGAGTAGATGAGATTGCCGTTTGGTTGGTAAAGACGTTTATGAATAAAATCAAGAAGCATTATACATATCGGGAATCGATTCCGACGATGAGTATTTTAACGATTACATCGAATGTGGTATATGGAAAGAAGACGGGGAACACACCGGACGGAAGAAAAGCGGGCGAACCGCTTGCCCCTGGTGCCAATCCGATGCATGGTAGGGATTCGCATGGAGCGTTGGCTTCGTTGGAATCTGTAGCGAAATTGCCATATGAGTATTCCCGGGATGGGATATCAAATACATTTTCTATTACCCCTGCGTCTTTGGGGAAAGAGGATTAAGGAGATGAGAATATGAGTCAAAGAGTCGATAATTTAGTTCAGATGTTAGACGCTTATGTTGCGGACGGAGGATATCATTTGAATGTGAATGTTTTTGATCGGGAAACGTTATTGGACGCTCAAAAACACCCGGAAAAGTATCCGCAATTAACGATTCGTGTTTCCGGTTATGCGGTAAACTTCATTAAACTTACGAAAGAACAACAAGATGATGTTATCCGCAGGACGATACATGAATCTATGTAGGTAAGGAAGGAAAAGTTCGATTTTGGAATCGAACTTTTTTAAATAAATACAATAAAATGTATTTTTTTTACAAAATGAGGGGGAGAATAGATCGCTCTATCTATTTTTCTTGCAATAAAGAAATGATTTTGTTATAATATAGTTGACGTGAAATCGTTTTCTTTTGAGGTGAAAATTATGGAAATTTCAAAGATTTTAGAAGAATTTGATGATCTATATATGGTTTGTGATATCCATGAGGGAAAAGTTTTGGAAATATATCCTCCCGTATCGGCGGTTAATCTACCTTGTAATATTTTAAGTATTTTTCGTTTGAAAAAGTTTAATATGGATATATCGAGTTTAAAAGAAGTGGAAAATCTTTTAAAGAATTGTAAAAATAATGAATGCATAACCATTCAAGGAAGTAATGGTTGGTATAGTTTGGAATTTAAAACGACGGTAGAAGGAAAGGGAATATTGCATTTATATAATTTGGATATTCCATTGGGAAAAATGAATACGATTCTTTCCCAATCTCAGTTGGATCCGTTGACCAATGCGTTACAGAAGAATGCGATAGAGATTTATATCGATTCAAAATTAAAAGATAAAAAGACAACTTCGGCTACGGTTTTTATGTTGGATATTGATTATTTTAAGAATATCAATGATAATTACGGACATTTATTCGGAGATAAGGTAATTGTTGGTGTTGCTAATGCGTTACAGAGTCTTTCGGGAACGAGTGGTAAGGTAGGTAGAATCGGCGGAGATGAATTTATTCTCTTTGTTGAACATGATTTGGATCGATTGGGTATGAAGAATATTGCTCGATTGATTCGCTATGTATTGGATAATCTTCAAATCGACGGGAAGCCGTTTGGTTGTACCGCAACAATAGGTATATCGCAATATCCGAAGGACGGAAAAACGTTTCAAGAGTTATATGCTTGTTGTGATAAGGCATTGTATCGTGGAAAGGAAAAAGGTAGAGATTGTCATATTATTTTTGATCCGTTGTTACATCATGGGCATATCGATGGGTTGGAAACAACTCAGGAAAATAGTAATATGGTAAATAAGTTATCGACGACTAAATTTATCGGTCAGATTTTGAAGTTGAGTTTGGCGGATTTTAAAAAGAATAAAGACGAAATCTTTTCTCAAATTTCCGATTTTATCAATTTAGATCGAATCGTTATGTTCCATAGGGGAGAACCGAAGGTGGAATATACTAAAAAAACGGAAGATAAGAATGTAGAAGCATATAAAGATTTTGATTTTGAAGAGTATCGGAAGAATTTCGTAATCGATGATATGCATTATATCAATGATACAAAAACTTGGGAGATTAAGAATTTGAAAGTATATGAGATTTATAAGAAGAGTAAGACGATATCTACAGTCCAAGTATTGTTGTTTGATATTGAAGAGAATCCGATTGGGTTTATGTCTTATGAAATGATTCATTCTCGGAGAGTATGGCAAAGAGGAGAATTGAATGCGTTGGGTATTCTTACGAGAATCATTAATATCATTTATAATCATTCTTAAATAATCTTCATCGAAAAATTAAATCAATAAGTAAAATAAGGTATGGAACATATAAATTTCCATACCTTATTTTGGTATTTTTGATAGAAATTAAAAATGAGGAAACATAAATATTCTTCCGATTTTATATTGAATTTTTTTTGGTTTTCGTATATACTTAACACTATAAAACAGAGTAGTAAAATTGCGTTAAGTGCTGTATCATGGGAAGTTGGATACAGACGAACACTTCGGTGGCGGTAATTTTATGCGTCCGCTGTATTAAGTATAGTGGGACTCTTATTTACGGAGGCCTAAAATGAAACATAGAACCATACAAGCGTTATTGAAATATAAGGTGGCTATCCTTATTTTTTTAATTGTTGGATTTTTAGCGGGATATTTTGTTACGGAATATGTCGTGAATTATAATTTTAGTTATTATTCCTTAGAAATTCAAAGTAATCAACATCCGGATACGTTTTTGACGGAAGAATTTTTTTCTCGTACGTTAGAAGAAATCGATCGATATAATGAACAAAATCAACCCAAAATATCGTATGCGGATATTTCATATAAGAAAATGTTGAAGAAAGTGAAAAAAGAGAATTTGAGTTCCTACGGACAGTATCGTATTTTAGTACAAAGAAAGTATTTTTTAAATACATTTCGAAATGCTTCGGGAAGTGTCAATACAGGGAAGAATCGGTGTGCTACCTATTTTAAGTTGATTTTGAATTATAATGAAAATGATACGTTACATATTGAATTTTTAAATGGCGGAGAAGCGGAAGAAGTAGGGTATTTCAATCCGTATTTATTAGGCGGAGCGACGGCAGTTGGAATGTTGGTAATCAGTTTTGCGTTTTTCTTTATTATAACGAAGAAAGATTTAAAACATATATTGGTCGATATTTCCGATCAAGAAAGGATATTTCGAACTCCGTTTCATAAAAAATATTGGATTTATGCCAAAAATGAGTTTACTACTGTAAGAAAAATATGCGGTATGAGTGTATTATTCGCTTTGATGTTTATATGTAAAGGGTTTACGTTACCTTCGGGATTCGGAACACTGGGAATCGGTTTAACGTATTTGTTTTTTTCGATTTTATCTATGATATATGGTCCTATTGCTGGAATCGTTGTTGGGTTTTTATCGGATATGTTGGGATATGTGGTTTACCAATCGGGAACGGTATTCTTTATGGGATATACGTTGAATGCTTGTTTATCGGGATTGGTATATGGATTATGTTTTTATAAGACAAAGATTACTTTCGCTAAATGTTTGTATGCAAGATTATTTGTGAATTTATTTGTGAATGTGGTGTTGGGTTCTATTTGGTGGGCGGTTATTTATGATTTGAATTTGGAAGCCATGATGACTTATATGACAATTATATCTTTGCCGAAGAATTTAATTTATTTACTACCACAAAGTATATTATTGTATATTTTATTAAAAGCGATTTGTAAGCCATTATCCCATTATGGAATATTGGCAGAAGAAATAGGAAGAAATGTATCTATTATATAAAAGAAAATAATTAAGAAAGAAAGGGATTGCGAAAAGCAATTCTTTTTTTATTAAACTATCAAAAAAAATCAATTTGAGTTCCCCGTTTTTTTCACTGAGATGAAAGGAAAAAGAAAAAAATAAGAAAAAACAGCCTAAAAGTGAATAA